>CAYGUQ010000176.1:0-8108 GCA_964352995.1 uncultured Rhodobacterales bacterium | reverse complement strand
CTCCGGCGTCGCGGCGTCGAGCCCCATCGCCGCGAGCAGCGCGATCTGCGTGTCGATCCCGGTATCGTGGTCGCGCCCCTCGATGTCGCGCCAGCCCGGCGCGACGCCCATCGCGGCCGCAAGCCGCGCGCGTGGATCGTCGGCGCCGCTCATGCCTCGACGGCGCGGCAGAGCGTGAAGGCGACGAGGCTTTCGCCCGCGATCGGTTCGGTCGGCTTCGCCGGCGCGGGCCCGGCTTGCGGCGCCGCCACGTCCAGCGCGCGGGTCCAGCGCCACCCCTTCGGCGCCGGCGGCAGCGCGACCTGTCCGGCTTCGGTCTGGCCGTTGAAGGCGAGCATCACGGCGTCCCGCTCGCCATGGCCCGGCCCCTCGGCGCAGCGGCGCAGCACGAGGCAGAGGCGCGCGAGCAGCGGGTCGCGCCATTCAACCTCGGCGCCGTCGAAGGCGCGCCATTCGACGTCGGGCAGACCGTCTTCGCGCAGTTCGCCGTGCAGGAAGCGGTTCTGGCGCAGCACGGGATGGTCGCGGCGCAGGGCGAGGAGCCGGCGCGTGAAGGCGAGCAGGCCGGCGTCGGCCCCGGTCCAGTCGACCCAGCCGATCTCGTTGTCCTGGCAGTAGGCGTTGTTGTTGCCGCCCTGCGAATTGCCGATCTCGTCGCCGGCCAGCAGCATGGGGGCCCCCTGCGCGAAGAACACGGTCGCCAGCATCGCGCGGCGACGCTGGGCGCGACGGGCGAGGATGTCCGCGTCGTCGGTCTCGCCCTCAACGCCGCAATTGTCCGAGAAGTTGCTGTGGTGGCCGTCGCGATTGTCCTCGCCGTTGGCCGCGTTGTGCTTTTCGTTGTAGGCGGTGGCGTCGGCGAGCGTGAACCCGTCATGGCAGGCCACGAAGTTCACCGAGCTCCAGGCCGGCCGGCCGCCTTGGTCGAACAGCGCCGCCGAGCCGAGCAGCCGTTCCGCCAGCTCCTGCGCCGCGTGCGGATCGCGCTTCCAGAAGCGGCGCGTGGTGTCGCGGAAGGCGTCGTTCCACTCCGCGACGGGCGCCGGAAAGCCGCCGAGGCGGTAGCCGCCGGGCCCGATGTCCCACGGCTCCATGATCAGCTTCACGCCGGCCAGCACGGGGTCCTGCCGCAGGGCGTCCAGAAAGCCACTCTCGGGGTCGAACCCGCCCGGCTCGCGCGCGAGCGCGGTGCCGAGGTCGAAGCGGAAGCCGTCGACGCCGTAGTCCTCGACCCAGAGCCTCAGCGAATCGAGGATCAGCCGCATGCCCATCGGCTTCTCGGCGCGGAAGGTGTTGCCGCAGCCGGTGTCGTTCACGTAGCGGCGCAGGCGGCCCTGCTGCAGGCGGTAGTAGCCAGCGTTGTCCAGCCCGCGGAAGCTCAGCGTCGGGCCGCGCTGGTCGCCCTCCGCGGTGTGGTTGTAGACGACGTCGAGGATCACCTCGATCCCGTTGTCGTGCAGCGTCGCGATGCTGTCGCGCAGGCCCTGCGCGCCGTTGGGGCCGAAATAGCGCGGCTCCGGCGCGAAGAAGCCGATGGTGTTGTAGCCCCAGTAGTTGCGCAGCCCCATCAGCATCAGCCGGCCGTCGTCCATGAAGGCCTGAACGGGCAGCAGTTCGATCGCCGTGACGCCGAGCGACTTGAGGTGGTCTACGATCGCCGGGCAGGCCAGCGCCTCGTAGGTGCCGCGAAGACGCTGCGGCACGTCCGGGTGGAGCATGGTGAGGCCCTTCACGTGGGCCTCGTAGAGCACGGTCCGCTCCCATGGCGTGTTGGGCCGCGCCACGGCCGGCACAGGCGCAGGACGCGCCGAGACGACGCATTTGGGGATCGCGGGCGCGCTGTCGGCGAGCGACATGACGTCCTCGCCGCGCTCGGCGTCATGGCCGATGAGCAGCGCCGAAGTCGGATCGAACGCCCCGTCGAAGGCGCGCGCATAGGGGTCGAGAAGCAGCTTGGCGGGGTTGGCGCGCTGGCCCTGCCCGGGCGCCCATGGCCCGTGGACGCGCAGGCCGTAGAGCATCCCCTCGCGCACGCCGGCGACATGGCCGTGCCAGATGTCGCCGGTGCGCTCGGGCAGGGCGATGCGGGCGATCTCGCGCACGCCGTCCTCGGCGAAGAGGCATATCTCGATCGCGGCGGCGCTGGTCGAGGCGACCGCCACGTTGACGCCGGCCGCGTCCGGCGTGACGCCGAGCGGGTGGGGCGCGCCGGCCGTCGCGTGGAAGTCGGTCATGCGGCGCAAAGCTCCCGGTAGATGTCGGCGTAGCGCGCGGCCGAGACGGTCCAGCTCACGTCCTGCGCCATGGCGTTGCGCTGCATCGTCTCCCACAGCGCGCGGTCGGCGAAGGCGTCGCAGGCCCGGTCGATCGCGTCGCCGAGCGGCCCCTCGGCGATCGGCGAGAACATGAATCCGGTGGCGCAGCCCGCCTGCGCGGCGGCGGGGTTGGCGTCGATCACCGTGTCGCCGAGCCCGCCGGTGCGCGCCACCAGCGGCAGCGCGCCGTAGCGCAGCGCGTAGAGCTGGGTCAGCCCGCAGGGCTCGAAGCGCGACGGCACCAGCAGGCAGTCGGCGCCGGCCTGCATCAGATGCGACAGCGGCTCGCTGTAGCCGATCACCACGCCGACGCGGCCCGGATGCGCCGAGGCGGCGGCGCGGAAGGCGCGCTCGAGGTCGGCGTCGCCGCTGCCGATGACCGCGAGCGCGGCGCTGCGGTCGAGCAGGCGGGGCAGGGCGTCGAGCAGCATGTCGAGCCCCTTCTGGCGCGTGAGCCGGCTCACCACGCCGAAGAGCGGCGCGTCCGGCGCCGGCGCCAGCGCGCAGCGCTGCGCCAGCGCCTTGCGGTTTGCGGCGCGGCGGGGCAGGGCGGCGGCGTCGAAGGGGGCGGGGATGTGCGGGTCGTCCGCCGGGTTCCAGACGGCGTCGTCCACGCCGTTCAGCACGCCCTCCACCTGCGCCCGCCGCTCGGCGATGACGCCCTCCAGCCCCATGCCGAAGGCCGGCGAGGTCAGCTCCCGCGCATAGCCGGGAGAGACGGTCGTGATGCGGTCCGCCGCCGTCAGCCCGCCCTTGAGAAACCCGACCTGCCCCCAGAACTCGTAGCCGGACGGATTGAAGCCGCCCGGCGGCAGCCCAAGCCGGGGCAGAAGCTCCGGCGGGAACACGCCCTGGAAGGCGATGTTGTGGATGGTCAGCAGGCAGGGCGGCCCGCCGGGCGCCGCCCGCAGGTACACCGCCGCGAGCGCCGTCTGCCAGTCGTGCAGATGCAGCACGTCGGGGCGCCATCCGCCGACGCCCTCGCGCGCCAGATGCGCCGCCGCCCGCGAAAGCGCCGCGAAGCGCTCTGCGTTGTCGGGCCAGTCGCGCCCGCCCTCGTCAAGATAGGGCCCGCCGGGGCGGGCGAAGAGCGCGGGGTCGTCGTAGAGGATGAGGTCGACGCCCTCGGCGCGCACGCCGCGCAGCCGCGCGCCGTCGTAGCCGCCCAGATCCTCGCCGCCCAGCGCCGCGACGGCGGGATAGGCCGGCATCAGCACGCGCGTCTCGACGCCGAGCCGCGCCAGCGCCAGCGGCAATGCGCCGGCGACGTCGGCCAGACCGCCCGTCTTGACGAACGGCGCGCATTCGGAGACGGCGAACAGCGCCTTCATGGGGGGAAGCAGTCCTCGGGGCCAGATCGCGCAGTCGTGCTCGGGTCGGCGGGGCTCAGCTCAGGCGGTCGAGCATCGCCTGCGTGATCAGCGTAACGCCCTTCTCGCTGACGCGAAAGCGCTTTGCGTCGGCGGCGGGGTCCTCGCCGACGACCAGCCCCGGCGGGACGATCACGCCGCGGTCGAGCACCACGTCGCGCAGCTGCGCCCCGCGGCCGATGGAGCAGCGCGGCAGCGCCACCACCCCCTCCAGCCGCGAGAACGAGTTCACCCGCACCCCGGTGAACAGCAGGCTGCGCGAGACCGACGCGCCCGAGACGACGCAGCCGCCCGAGACCAGCGACGACACCGCCATGCCCCGCCGTCCGTCCTCGTCATGGATGAACTTCGCGGGCGGCGAGAGCTCGGTGTGCGTCCAGATCGGCCAGTCCTCCGAGTAGATGTCGAGCGCGGGCTCGAAATCCGTGAGGTCGAGGTTGGCGGCGTGGAACGCGTCGACCGTGCCGACGTCGCGCCAGTAGGGCTCGCGCTCGGTCCCCGTCATCACGCAGCTCTCGCTGAAGCGGTGCGCCATCGCGCGGCCGTTCTTCACGATGTGCGGGATGACGTTCTTGCCGAAATCGTGCTCGGTGTCGGGGTCGGCGGCGTCGCGCTGCAGCTGCTCGATCAGGAAGCTCGTCTCGAACACGTAGATGCCCATGGAGGCGAGCGCGAGATCGGGGTTGTCCGGCGTCGCCGGCGGGTCGGCCGGCTTCTCGACGAAGGCGGTGATGCGCCCGGCGGCGTCGGTCGCCATGACGCCGAAGCCCGTCGCCTCCATCCGCGGAACCTCGACGCAGCCGACCGTCACGTCGGCGCCCGACTCCACATGGGCGGCGATCATCAGCGAGTAGTCCTGCTTGTAGATGTGGTCGCCGGCGAGGATCACGATGTAGCGCGGCGCGTAGCCCTCGATGATGTCGATGTTCTGCGTCACGGCGTCGGCGGTGCCGAGATACCAGCTCCGCTCGTCCACGCGCTGCGAGGCGGGCAGGATGTCGAGGCCCTCGCCGCGCCCGGCGTTCAGGAAGCTCCAGCCCCGCTGCAGGTGGCGGATCAGCGAGTGCGCCTTGTACTGGGTCGCGACGCCGATGCGCCGGATGCCGGAGTTCAGGGCGTTCGACAGCGCGAAGTCGATGATCCGGCTCTTGCCGCCGAAATAGACCGCAGGCTTGGCGCGCGTGTCCGTCAGCTCCCGCAGCCGCGAGCCGCGCCCGCCGGCAAGAATGAAAGCCATCGACTGACGCGCGAGCGCCCCCGTCTCGACCCGATCCAGCGCCATAAGCCCCCCGTGCGCGGCGCTTGTCCGGGCTTCGGATCGCCCTTGGCCGCTGCGAGCACGATGGCCCAATGGGTAGCGGCGCGCAACGACCAACCGGGGCGGTCATCGGCTTGACATGGCGATTGGTTAACAACCCTGAGGCGAGTCGGCGCGACCGGCGCCGCCGGGCTCGCGCCGCCGGGGCGGCGCCACCAGGGAGATCGATCGAATGAAGACTAGCCTTCTCGCCGCCGCGCTCTGTCTCGGAGCAGGCGCCGCCGCCGCCGACACGATCCGCATCGCGACGTTCAACGCCTCGATGAACCGCGGCGCCGCCGGCCAGCTTCGGAGCGACCTCGAGGGCGGGACCGACGCGCAGTTGCGCGCGATCGCCGAGATCGTCCAGCGCGTGAACCCCGACGTGCTGCTCATCAACGAGTTCGACTACGACCCGTCCGCCGACCTGCCGGCGCTCTTCAACCGCAATTTCCTGAATGTCGGGCAGAACGTCTCCGGCGCGGGCGGCGCGGCGGGGGTCGACTACGCGCACAGCTTCACGGCGCCGTCCAACACCGGCGTCGCCTCGGGCTTCGACCTCAACAACGACGGAATCGTCGGCGGCGGCGACGACGCGCTCGGCTTCGGCTTCTTCCCCGGCCAGTTCGGCATGGCGGTGCTGTCGAAGTACGAGATCGACGAGGCCGCCGCGCGCACCTTCCAGAACTTCCTCTGGAAGGACATGCCGGGCGCCCGCCTGCCGGTGGACCCCGCGACCGGAGAGCCGTGGTACTCCGAGGAGGAGCTGGCCGTGCTGCCGCTCTCCTCCAAGAGCCACTGGGACGTGCCGATCATCGTCGGCGACCAGCGCGTGCACCTGCTCGCCAGCCATCCGACGCCGCCGGTGTTCGACGGGCCCGAGGACCGCAACGGCCTGCGCAACGCCGACGAGATCCGCTTCTGGGCCGACTACGTGAACGGCGAGGGCTACATGACCGACGACGCCGGCGCCGCCGGCGGGCTTGCGCCGGGCGCGCATTTCGTGATCGCGGGCGACCTCAACTCCGACCCTTTCGACGGCGACAGCCTGCCCGGCGCGACGCTGCAGCTTCTCGACGATCCCCTGATCGACACGAGCCTCACGCCCTCCAGCGCCGGCGGCGTCGACGCGACCGACCGCCAGGGCTCCAACAGCGCCGCCCATCTCGGCGACCCGGCCTTCGACACCGCCGACTTCGGCGAGACGCCGTTCGGCCCCGGCAACCTGCGCGCCGACTACGTCCTGCCGTCCGCGACGCTGGACCTTGTCGCGGCGGGCGTGTTCTGGCCCGAGGCCGGCGACGCGCTGTTCCCGCTGGTGGGCGACTTTCCGTTCCCGTCCTCCGATCACCGGCTCGTCTGGATCGACGTGACGCTTCCGGCGCCCGTGCCGCTGCCGGCGGCGGGCTGGATGCTGCTGGCCGGCGTCGCGGCGCTGGGCGCGATGCGCGCCCGGCGCGGCTGAGGCGCGACGGTCAAGCTCAGGAGCGGGGGCCGCGTCAGGGCGGGGGCGGCAGCGCCTCCGCCAGCCGCCCGCCCACCCGGAGCGGGCTGATCCGCCGCGCGGCGCCGGTCGCGGGATCGGCGTCCACCACCACGCCGCAGAGCGTCGCCGGCCCGGAGGCGGGCTCGAACCGCTCGCCCGGCATGCCGGTGACGAAGCGGCGCAGCGGCTCCAGCTTCGCCATGCCGATGACGCTGTCATAGTCGCCGCACATGCCGGCGTCGGCCTGAAAGCCGGTGCCCTTGGCCAGCACCTGCGCGTCGGCGGTGGGCACATGGGTGTGCGCGCCGACGACGAGCGTGGCCCGGCCGTCGAGCCAGTGGCCCATCGCCATCTTCTCCGAGGTCGCCTCCGCGTGGATCTCCACGATCACCGCCGAGACCCCGCCGGCGCCGAGCGGCGCCGCTTTCAGCGCGGCGTCCAGCGCCGAGAACGGGTCGTCATAGGGCTGCTTCATGAACACGCGCCCCAGCGCCACCGCGACGGCCACCTTGCGGCCGCGCGGCGCGTCGAACACGCGAAAGCCCGCGCCCGGCGCCGTTCGGCCGATGTTGAGCGGGCGCAGCACGCGGGGCTCCTTGCCGATCGCCTGGAGCATGTCGCGCTGGTCGAAGGCGTGGTCGCCCAGCGTCACCACGTCCGCCCCGGCCGCGAGGATGTCCGCCGCGATCTTGCCGGTGCAGCCGAAGCCGCCGGCGGCGTTCTCGGCGTTGACCACCACGAAATCGGCGCCCAGCTCGGCGCGCAGGCCCGGCAGCCGCTCCGCCACCGCGTCGCGCCCGGCGCGGCCGACGACGTCGCCGAGATAGATCAGCCGCATGGGATGCGCTCGCGCTCGGTGACGATCATGTCGAGCCGCGCGTCGGTCGGCTCGCGCGGGACCGCCGCGACCTCCTGCCCGGCGTAGGCGAACCCTATCGCGCGCACCGTCCCGGCGGCGCGCAGGGCGGCCAGCGTGCGGTCGTAGAAGCCGCCGCCATAGCCGAGCCGGAAGCCCGCCCGGTCGAAGGCGAGCATCGGCGCGATCACCACGTCGGGCGTCGCGGTCGTCTCGTCGGCGGGGATCTCGACGCCGAAGACGCCCATGACGGTGGGCGCTCCGGGCCGCCAGCGGCGAAAGACGAGCGGCCGGCCCTTGGCCTCGACCACCGGCATGCAGAGCGCGGCGCCGCGCGCGGCCAGCCGCGCCAGCGCAGGGGCGGGGTCGAGTTCGCTGCGGAACGCCAGATAGCCGGAGACCGTCGCGCCGGGGGGCAGGTCGGCGAGGGCCGCGTCGAGCCGCTCGGCCGCGGCCTCGGCCGCTCCGGGCGCGGCGGCATGGGCGGCGTCGCGTCTGGCGGCGGCGGCGGCGCGCAGGGCGCGCTTGTCGGCCTTGACGGCGGTCATGCGCGCAGCCGGCGGGAAGGGGCGGCGGGCCCGTCGCGACCGTGGCGGCGTTGATCCTCGCGAGCCTGGAGATCCAGGTGGGCGCCGGGTGCGATAGGCCAGGGCCAGTCGCAGAGCCAGCTCCCGCGAGTATGTTTAAGGCCACCGGGATTCAAACCACGCACGAGAAGGACAGAACCCGCCTGAGCGCAATCTAGTGGCTCGCGCGCGCCGCGCAACCGGGGCCGGCGCGGGCT
>CAYGUQ010000175.1:0-8160 GCA_964352995.1 uncultured Rhodobacterales bacterium | reverse complement strand
GCGATCGCGCGGCGGCTGGCGCTGGCCGTCCTGGGGCTCGCGGCGCTGCTCGCCGGGCTCGGCGGCCTCGCCGGCTGGGGGGCCTCGCGCATCGCCGAGGAAGTGGCGCGCGCCGAACAGAGCATGGCGCGGCTCGAAGTCGCGCGCACGGTCGAGGCGGCCTTCACCCGCTACCTCCTCGCCGAGATCGGGCGGCGGCTGGCGGGCGACGTCACGGTCGCCGAGACCCGCGAGGCCGCGGAGGTGCGCGGGATGCTGCTCACCTACCGGCAGGACATCAACCGCCAGATCGCCACCGCGCCGGCCCCGACCTTCTCCACCGCGCGCCCCGACCTGCTGCGCGCCCGGGCGCTGGTGTCGCTCTTCGAGGCCATCGAGACCGATTCGATGCTGGATCGCCGGGCGCGCGCCGGCGAAGGCGGTCCGGACGCGGCGCGGGAGTTCTACGTGCGCATCGCCGCCGAGCGCGACGGGGCGTTCCGCAGCATCGTCGCCGAGGTCGTCGCCGACGCGCGCGGCAAGGTCGCCGACGCCTATCAGCGGCTGGAGGCGCTGCGCCGGCGGCTCGCCTGGAGCGGGGCGGGCATCGCGGTTGCGTTCATGGCCGCCGCCGTCGCCTTCGCGCTGGGGTTTCACCGCGGCCTCGTCCGCCCGATCCAGCGTCTCGCCGCAGTGGCGGCGGCGTTCGGCTCCGGCCAGCGCGCCGCCCGCGCGCCGGTCGCCGCGCCCGGGGCGCTCGCCGCGCTCTCCTCGCAGTTCAACGACATGGCCGACCGGATCGCCGGAGAGCAGGCCCGGCTGGAGGCGGAGGTGGCCGCGCGCACGGCCGATCTCGCCGCCGCCAACGCCGAACTGCGCGCCGTCGACGCCGCGCGCAGGCGCTTCTTCGCCAATGTCAGCCACGAACTGCGCACGCCGGTCACGGTGCTGCTCGGCGAGGCGCGCGTCGCCCTGCGCGGCGCGGCGGCGCCTGAGGCGATGCGCGAGGCGCTGGAGCGCGTCGCCGGTTCGGGCGGCTACCTGCGTCGCCGGCTCGACGACCTCCTCAGCCTCGCGCGGTCGGAGGACGGGGCGTTGCGCATCGCGCTGGGCGAGGCCGATCTCGACGCCGCGCTCGCGGAGGCGGTCGACGCCGCGCGGGCCTATGCGGCCGCCAACGAGATCACGTTGAGCTTCGAACCCTGCGGCGCGGCGCGGCGGGTGCGCGCCGACGCGGCGACGCTGCGTCAGGCGGCGCTGGCGCTGATCGACAACGCCGTGAAGTTCTCGCCCCCCGGCGCCGCGGTGACGCTCCGCGCGCTGCCCGGCGCGACGGGCTTCAGCGTCTGCGACGAGGGGCCCGGTTTCGGCGGCGGCGATCCGGAGGCGCTGTTCAGCCGCTACGCCCAGAGCGCCGACGGCCAGCGCGCTGGCGGCGCCGGCCTCGGCCTGTCCATCGTGCGCTGGATCGCTGAGCAGCATGGCGGGACCGTGACGGCCGCCGACAGACCCGAAGGCGGCGCCTGCGTGCGCTTCCTGCTGGGAGACGAGGCGAAGGCCGATCACGCGAAAGCCGAAGATGCGGGGCCGCAGAGCCCGCCAAGGGAGACGACCGGACATGCCGTCTGACGAATGCGAGCCGTCCCATGCCTCCGGGCGGGCCGAGCCGACCCTGCTGCTGGTGGAGGACGACACCGGCATCGGGCGGATGCTCGAACGGGGTCTTCTGGCCGAAGGCTACAGGGTCCGCTGGGCGCGGGACCTCCGCGAGGCCGCCGAGCTCGCGCGAACCGAGACGCCGGATCTGGTGGTGCTCGACAGGATGCTGCCCGACGGGGACGGCGCGGCGTTCTGCGCGGCGTTCCGGCGGGCCGGCTCCAGCGCGCCGGTGCTGATGCTGACCGCGCGCGAGACGCTGGAGGACAAGCTGCGCGGTTTTGACGCCGGGGCCGACGACTACCTCACGAAGCCCTTCGAGTTCGACGAGCTCGCCGCCCGGCTCGCGGTGCTGCGGCGGCGGGGACAGGGCGCCGTCGCCCCGTCCCTGACGCTCGAACCGGCGCTGCGCGAGATGCGCTTCGCCGGGCGCGCCGTGCGGCTGACGCCCCGCGAATGGCCGCTGATGGCGCATCTGCACGCCAATGCGGGCGCTCCGGTGAGCCGCGAGGCCCTGATCGCGGACGCATGGGGCCTTGAGGGCCAGGTGACCGAGAACAGCGTCGACGTCTATGTCGGCTACCTCCGCCGCAAGCTCGGCGAGCTGCGCTGCGGCGCGCGCATCGAGACGGTGCGCGGCGTCGGCTTCATGCTCGTGACCGCTGGATAAGGCGCGCGAGGGCCCCTCGCGAGGGCATGTGGTCGCGCGGCGCCGCACTGCAGGGGTGATCCCTTCGTCGTGTGTGATAGGCTCGCGCGCGAGTCGAAGTGCGGCGCCCGCGTTGCGGCGCGTCGCGGAAGAGGGGACTGGAGCGGCAATGTCTGAGAACAAGACCAATTCGATCTACTACATCGCCGGCGCGCTGGTGGTCGGAGCGCTCGTCGGCTCCGCGGTGGCCTCGCGCGACGACGGCGAGTGGGCCGCGCTGGAGCGCCGCATCATGGCGCTCGAAGGCCAGGCCGCTGAAGCCGGCGACAGCGGCGCCGACGCGGCCGCGGCCGCCGCGCAGTCCGCTGCGGACGCCGCCGCCTCCGGTCTGGCGGAGCTTCAGGCGCGGGTGGATGCGATGGCGAGCGAAACGGCGGACGCCCTCGCCGCCGCCGCCGACACCGCCGGCGACGCCACGGCCGATTCCGTCGCCGCCGTCGGCGACCGCGTCTCGGTGCTCGCGCAGCAGATGGCCGCCATCGTGGGCCGCATCGAGGAGATGGGATCGGCCGCGACGCCCGGCTCCGCGGCCGCCCCGGCGGCTGACGGCGAGGCCGCCCCGGCCGAGGAGGAAGCCGCCGCGGCGCCGGCGCCGGCTCCCGAGCCGGAGACGGTCGAGATCCCCGAGGGCGCGGTCGAGGTGGCCGTCGGCCAGACGGCCCAGATCGGCGGCACGGGCGTGTTCCTCTCGCGCGTCGACGCCGAGGCGGGCACGGCCCAGGTCCTGATCGTCGGTTCCGGCCCCGCCACCGTGAGCGACGGGTCCGACCCTGTGACCCTCTCCGACGGCTGCACGCTCAAGCTGGCGGTGGCGATGCCGCGCCGCGCGGCCTTCACGACGGTCTGCCCCGAGTAAACCGGCGCCCGCCGCCCGACGGCCCCGACCCCAGCCCGCCGCGCATGAAACAATCATGCGCGGCGGGCCTGTTGCAACGCAAAAAAAGTTCTCGCCACGGGTGTTGAACCGGTGCTATCCCCTCGCCGCCGAAACGGGGAGGGATGCTGGCATGACGGTCACGGACGCCGAACTTCAGGGCTACGAGGCCTATGTCGGGCGCGAGGCGCGCGACGCCTGCGTGATCGCGCCGGAGAGCTGCGACCTGATGGCCGCGACCCTCGACCGCGACGATCCTCCTTATCGGGCGGGCGACCCGCTGCCGCCGATGTGGATCTGGATGGGTTTTCGCCCCCATGCGCGGCGGAGCCAGATCGGTCATGACGGCCACCCCGCGCGCGGCGACTTCCTGCCCCCCGTCGCGCTGCCGCGGCGCATGTTCGCCGGCGCCCGCCACCGCTTCCTCGCGCCGCTGCCCTGCGGCGAGACCATCGAGCGCGTGCAGCGCATCAAGGCTGTGACGCCGAAGCGCGGCGCGTCGGGAGCGATGGTTTTCGTCACCGTGGCGCAGAGCTTCGTCGTCGACGGCGTGGCGCGGATGGAGGAGGAGCAGGACATCGTCTACCGCGAGGCCGCGGCGCCCGGCGAGGCGCCGGCCCCGGCCGCGCCGAAGCCGGTCCCGCCGGCGCCGTGGTCGGAGCTCTACCACCCCGACGTGGTGACGCTGCTGCGCTACTCCGCGCTCACCTTCAACGGCCACCGCATCCACTACGACCGTCCCTACGCGACCGGGGAGGAGGGCTACCCCGGCCTCATCGTGCATGGGCCGCTCACGGCGACGCTGCTGGCCGACCTCTGCCGCCGCCGCTCCGGCCGGGACATCCTCGCCGCCTGGGAGTTCCGCGCGCGCAAACCGCTGTTCGACGTCAATCCGATCGCGTTGACCGGAACGCCCGCCGCCGACGGCCTCAGCGTCGCCCTCGCCGCCTACGACCATGAGGGCTTCGCGGCCCTCACGGCGACGGCGACGTTCGAGACCTCGATCTAGCAGGCGGGGCGCGCCGGCCCCTAGGGCGCGACGGGCTCCACGCCGATGGCGAAGGCCTCGATGACGGTCACGCGCACCCGGTCGCCGGGCCGGCGCGCCTCGGCGAAGGCGCGCATCTCGGGAGCGACGACGAAGGTGAGGACCTCGCCGGACTGGTCGCGCGCCACGGCCGTCGCCGTCGCCGGGTCGTAGGACACGACTTCCAGCGTCTCCTCCACGCCCACGGCGACCCCGGCTCCGGGCCGCTCGCCCTCGGCGGCGCGGACGGTGTCGGCGACGGTGAGCGGGGCGCCGTCCTCGGCCGTCGCCATGCGCGCGGCGACCGAGCGGAGATACTCCACGGCGACCGTGTCGCCGACCTTCACCTGGTCGAAGTTGCGCACCTCTGGGCCGGCGAGGCTCTCGAACAGGCGGCCGTTCTCGTCGCGCAGGGCGACGGCGCGGGCGTCATAGTCGATGGCCTCCACCGTCGCGGTCATGCGGAGCGCCTCGGAGCGTTCGGCCTGCGTCGGCGCCTCGGGCGCCTGGGCGCAGGCGATCGGACCTGCCAGAACGACGGCGGCGCAGAGTAGTAGACGGCTGCACTTCATGGCGGACCTCCCGGCCGGCGCGCGCCCTACGCGGCGCCGTCCTCGCCATCCTAGCGCGTCGCGGCCGGCGCGGGGCGCCGCCGATCAGCGCGCCGGGCTCTCCGCCAGCATCGACGGCCCGCAGACCGGGCAGTCGACGCGGCGCCGGACGCGCACCGTCCGCGTCTCCGCCGACAGCGCGTCGTAGAGCATGAGGCGCCCGGTCAGCGGCGCGCCCGCGCCCACGATCAGCTTCACCGCCTCCACCGCCTGCAGCGCGCCCATCACGCCCGTGAGCGCGCCGAGCACGCCGGCCTCCGCACAGCTCGGCGCAAGCCCCGCCGCGGCGTCCTCGGGAAAGACGCAGGCGTAGCAGGGGCCGCCGGCGGCCGGGTGGTAGACCGCGACCTGCCCCTCCCACTGCCCGACGGCGGCGGACACGAGCGGCACGCCGGCGGCGACGCAGGCCGCGTTCAGCGTGCGCCGCGTGGCGGCGTCGTCGCAGCCGTCGAGCGCCAGCGCGCAGCCCTCCAGCAGCCGCGCGGCGTTGTCGGCGGTCAGCCGTTCGGTGACCGGCTCCACCACGCTCAGCGGGTTGATCCCGGCCAGCGTCTCGGCCGCGCTCTCAACCTTGAGGCGGCCGACGCGCGAGCTGGCGTGGACGATCTGGCGCTGGAGGTTCGAGAGCGACACGACGTCGTGGTCCACCACCCTCAGGCGGCCGACGCCCGCCGCGGCGAGATACATCAGCGCAGGCGCGCCAAGGCCGCCGGCCCCCAGAACCAGCGCGCGCGCGGCGCCCAGCCGGCGCTGCCCCGGCCCGCCGATCTCGCGCAGCACGATGTGGCGGGCGTAGCGGTCGAGCGCGGCGTCCTCCATATCAGCGCCCCGTCGAGCCGAAGCCGCCGGCGCCGCGGACGGTGCCGTCGAGCGCGTCGGCCTCGGTCCACGCCGCCTGCGTCACCGGGCAGAGCACCGCCTGGGCGATGCGCTCGCCGTGGCGGATCGTCAGGGGCGTGCGCCCGAGGTTGACGACGAGCACCATCAGCTCTCCGCGATAGTCGCTGTCGACGGTGCCGGGGCTGTTGGGCATCGAGAGCCCCTCGCGCAGCGCCCGGCCCGAACGCGGGCGCACCTGCAGCTCGAAGCCGGCCGGCACGGCGACGGCGAGCCCGGTGGGCACCGCCGCGCGCTCCAGGCTCGCCAGCGTCACGCCGGCCTCGCGGTCGGCTTCGGGCAGGCAGGCGCGCAGGTCGGCCCCGGCGGCGCCGGCGGTCTCGTAGGCTGGGATGGGCAGCGCGGGGTCGTGGTTCGGCAGCCGCAGAACCGGCAGGGGGACCGTCATGTCGAGGCCTGCCGGGCGGCGAACCAGTCGGCCATGCGGGCGGCGAGCCGCCGCGCCGTCTCGACCTTGCTGAGCCGCGGCCACGTCTCCGCGCCCGCGTCGTCGACGACGATCACCGCGTTCTCGACGCCGCCCATGATCCCGCCGCCGGCGGCCGAGACGTCGTTGGCGACGATCCAGTCGCAGCGCTTGCGCAGGCGCTTGGCGGCGGCGTTGGCGGGGACGTCGTCGGTCTCCGCCGCGAAGCCCACCACCAGCGCCGGCCGCCGCCCCGCCGGCAGTGCGGAGACGGCGGCGAGGATGTCGGGGTTCTCGGTCAGCGCGAGCGGCGCGGGGGCGGCGCCGTCCTTCTTGATCTTGCCCGCGCGCGCATCGGTGGGCCGCCAGTCCGCCACCGCCGCGGCGAAGACGGCGAGATCGGCGGGCAGCGCGGCCTCCACGGCGGCCAGCATCTCGCGCGCGGTCTCGATCCGCGCGACGGTCACGCCGGCCGGCGCCGGCTCGACCGTCGGTCCGGTCACGAGCGTCACCTCCGCGCCGAGGTCGCGCAGCGCGGCGGCGATGGCCATGCCCTGCTTGCCCGAGGAGCGGTTGGCGAGATAGCGCACCGGGTCGATCGGCTCATGCGTCGGCCCCGAGGTGACGAGCGCGCGGCGGCCGGAAAGCGGCCCCGGCGGCGGCCCCGCGGCGCGCGTGGCGGGATGCGCCAGCAGCGCGAGCGCGGCGTCGCGGATCGCCGCGGGCTCCGCCATCCGCCCCTCGCCGAACTCGCCGCAGGCCATCTCGCCGGCGTCGGGGCCGACGACCGAAGCGCCGTCGCCCTTCAGCGTCGCGAGGTTGCGGCGGGTCGCGGGGTGCTCCCACATCCGCACGTTCATCGCCGGCGCGATCAGCACGCGCTTGTCGGTCGCCATCAGCAGGGTCGAGACGAGGTCGTCGGCGTGGCCCTGCGCCATCTTCGCCATCAGGTCGGCGGTGGCAGGCGCGACGATCACGAGGTCGGCCGCGCGCGAGAGCTGGATGTGCCCCATCTCCGCTTCGTCGGTGAGGTCGAAGAGGTCGCGGTAGACCTTTGCGCCCGACAGCGCGCCGGCGCTCAGCGGCGTGACGAACTGTTCCGCGGCGCGCGTCATCGCGACGGTCACGCCGAGCCCCGCGCCGCGCAGCAGGCGGATCAGCTCAAGGCTCTTGTAGGCCGCGACGCCGCCGCCGATGGCGAGCAGGACGCGTCCGGCTGTGCTGGGGATCATGGCGGGGCCTCGCGCCTGGACTGCCTCGCGCATCTAGCGCCGCCAGGCCCGCCGCGGCAAGGGCGCCGCCCTGGTGAAATGAGATAACATTGCCTACGTTGTTGAGACGCAACGATATTCATACAAAGTTCACGCGCTTTCGACTTCAGCTTGGCGTTACCTCCGGCGGCAGCCTCAACCCTGGAGAACCCCATGCTCCGACTGACCGTCGCCGCCGCCGCCGCGCTCCTGGCCGGTTCCGCGCTTGCGCAGACCGCCATCAACCAGGCCGCCAGCCCTTGGTTCACCGACGCGCAGGCGGTGCTTGCTCAGAAGCTCGCCCAGCAGCCGAACACCAACCGCGCGCGCAACGTGATCCTGTTCACGGCGGACGGCAACGGCGTCGGCACGAACTACGCCATCCGCCTGTTCGCGGGTCAGAAGGCCGGCAAGCTCGGCGAGGAGCACGTTCTGCCGCATGAGGCCTTCCCGCACCTCGCGCTCTCCAAGACCTACAACACCAATGCGCAGACGCCCGACTCGGCGCCGACCGCCTCGGCGATGAACTCCGGCGTCAAGAGCAAGTTCACGACCATCGGCGTCGACGAGAACGTCGTGGCCGAGGACTGCTCGACCTATTCGCCGGCGCATGAGCTGACCCTGATGTCCGACATCGCCACCGACATGGGCAAGTCGGTCGGCGCGGTCTCGACCGCGCGCATCACCCATGCGACCCCGGCGGCAGTCTACGTGCACACCGTCAACCGCGACTGGGAAGGCGGCGTGCCCG
>CAYGUQ010000174.1:0-8179 GCA_964352995.1 uncultured Rhodobacterales bacterium | reverse complement strand
GGCCAGAGAGGCCCAGAACGAGAACATCGCCAACTTATGAGCGAGGGCTTGTCGGAAGAAAGGGTCAGTACACTCTTGCCCTAAGGGCAACACAATGTGTAGCAAAAAGCGTAGCATAAGCCGGCTTCTCTTCGCCACTTACCAAATATTTTCTTTTTTCAGCAACATGTTGGCTGCTAAACACCACCTGATTGTGGCGGATGGGGTGGGATTCGAACCCACGGTGGGGTTGCCCCCACGCCAGTTTTCAAGACTGGAGCCTTAAACCGCTCGGCCACCCATCCAGCGCCAGCGTGACTAGCGTGTCGAGACGGCGGCCTGCAAGCGGTTGCGGCGGGCTGTCGGTGCGAGCGCTGAACGTAATCGCGCCAGAAGGAGGAGTGCTCCCCCTCGAAGACGCGCCGTGCGGCGGCGCGCAGTCGCTTGTGATCGTTGGCGATGACGGGCTTCACCCCGCGCAGGCCGCGATCGGCGAGGCTGCCCGAGGCCACCCGGTCCAGAACGCCTCGGCCTCGGAATGGTCGGCATGCACGCCCGGCGCCCTTGGGGAGCGCTCCGGGCTTGCCCCGACGAAGCCGTCCGGTGGACGGTTTCGAGCGAGCCAAGGCGCGGTGGGCGCCCGCCGTCCTCGGTCACGACGACGGCCGCTATCGCTGCGCGGCTGACGATCCTGCCGCCCTCGCGGACCTTGATGCAGGCGGCATCGCGCCACAGGTAGCGCCACGCTCCTTCGAGAGGGCGTTGAAGGAAGGCGATCACCCGCTCGTCGATCTCGACGCGGGCGCGAAGCGCGCTGACGGCGCTCTTGGACATGTCGGCCGCGCCCATGGCCTTGACCGGTGCGCCGACGGCGCGGGTCGGTGAACGTATACGTATGCCCGTGGACGCAGGCCTGCTCGATCATCGCCGCCAGCGCCTTCCCGGCAGTGCGTCGAGGTTCAAGGAAGCTTGGAAAGCACGAGCCCTTCCCCAGCTTGGGGATCGCCGGCTCGATCCGGCCGGCGCGGGCGTCCCAGTCCCGTTCGCGGTGGCCGTTGCGGTGCGTCTCGCGCAGGGCGCGGCGCGCGCCGTTCGCTGCGCCGGTCAGCGTCTCCCCCTCGGCGTCCATGACGCGCTCCGCGGCGGACGCCGGCATGTCGCGCGCGAGAGCCGCTGCGGCGGCTGCTCCACCGGCTCCGGCAGGGCCAATCTGTCGTCGGTCATCATTCGTCGGTTCAGGGTCCGGGCCTCGCAACCCACACCTCTACCGAAGACCCGCCATGGCCGCCCAACGGCGCCGCCGCCCCCGCGCGGCGCCCGCCGATGACGCGGCGGCCGCTTTGCGCTAGATCGTGCCGACGCGCATCTGGGATCGGACATCATGGACATCTGGCTCACCGCCGCGGCGATTCTCGTGTTGCTGGGGCTCTCGGCGTTCTTCTCGGGCTCCGAGACGGCGCTTACCGCCATGTCGCGCGCCGCGATGCACCGCCTCGCCGAGCAGGGCTCGCCGGGCGCCCGCGCGGCGCTGAAGCTGAGCGAGGACAGCGAGCGCCTGATCGGCGCCATCCTGCTCGGCAACAACCTCGTCAACATCCTCTCCGCCTCGCTGGCGACGGCGATGCTCACCGTCCTGCTCGGCGAGAACGGCGTCGCCTGGGCGACGCTGGTGATGACGGTGCTGGTGCTGGTCTTCGCGGAGGTGATGCCGAAGACCTACGCCATCTCCAACCCCGAACGGGCCGCCACCCGCGTCGCGCCGGCGATCTCCGTCGTCGTCAGGGTCTTCGCGCCGGTGGTCACCGTCGTGCGCTTCATCGTGCGCCAGTCGCTGCGCGCCTTCGGCGTGCGCACCGACCCCGACGCCCACGCCTTCGCCGCCTTCGAGGAGATCCGCGGCGCCATCGACCTTCACCATGCGGAGGGCGCGGTGCAGAAGGACGACCGCGACCGTCTGCTCGCCGCGCTCGACCTGCGCAACCGCGAGGTCGCGGAAGTCATGCGCCACCGCCGCGGCATCGCCACCATCAACGCCGACGCCCCGCCGCAGGAGATCCTCAACTTCTGCCTCCAGTCGCCCTACACCCGCATCCCGATCTGGCGCGGCGAGGCGGAGAACATCGTCGGCGTCATCCACGCCAAGGACCTGCTGCGCGCCGTCAACGCGCTGATCCTGAAGGGCGGCGTGGAGGCGATGACCGACTTCGACGTGTCCAAGGTCGCCATGGAGCCATGGTTCGTGCCGGACACGACCTCGCTCGACGAGCAGATGCGCGAGTTCCTTCGCCGCCGCACGCATTTCGCGCTGGTTGTCGACGAGTACGGCGCGCTGCAGGGGCTGATCACGCTGGAGGACATCCTCGAGGAGATCGTCGGCGACATCGCCGACGAGCACGATCTCGAGGCGGAAGGCGTGCGGCCGGAAGCCGACGGCGGCTTCGTCGTGGAGGGCTCGGCCACCATCCGCGACCTGAACCGCCTCTGCGAATGGCGCCTGCCCGACGAGGTGGCGACCACCATCGCCGGCCTCGTCATCCACGAGGCGCAGACCATCCCGACCGTCGGCCAGGTGTTCCGCTTCCACAATTTCCGCTTCGAGGTGCTGGAGCGGCAGCGCAACCAGATCACCCGGCTGCGCGTGCGGCCGCTCGCCGGCGCCCCCACCCAGGGCGCGGCCTGAGGCGCGGCGCGCGGCCCCCGGCTCGGGAGGGCTGAGCTACTCCGCGGCGGCGTACTCGGCGTCGGAGACCTTCTCCATCCACTCCGCCGTCACGCCGTCGAGCGCCTCCTGCACGGCGAGATGGACCATCGCCGTCTCGGGGCCCGCCCCGTGCCAGTGCTTCTCGCCGGGCGGGATCCACACCGTGTCTCCCGGCCGGATCGCCCGCGCCGGCTCGCCGGCCCTTTGCACGAAGCCCGACCCCGACAGCACATGCAGCGTCTGCCCCAGCGGGTGCGTGTGCCAGTTCGTGCGCGCACCGGGCTCGAAGCTCACCCTGATCGCGCGCACCCGCGCCGGCGCCGGCGCGTCGACGATCGGGTCCTGCCAGACGGCGCCGGTGAAATAGTCGTCGCGCGCCCGCACCGAGGGCCGCGAGCCCGCCGCGAAGATCTTCATGTCCTGCGCTCCCTCCGTGGTCTTCCAGGCGCGAGACTGCCGCGCCGCGCGGCCGCCGGCAATCGCCGCGCCGCACCGCCTATGCCGCCGCCCTTGTCATGGACCACGACGATGGCGCACAGACGTCGCGAGATGCGGCGCACGATTGGGGGCGACATGGCCTACTGGCTGTTCAAATCCGAACCCGAGACCTGGGGCTGGGAGAAGCAGAAGGCGCGGGGAGAGGCCGGCGAGCCGTGGGACGGCGTGCGCAACTACCTCGCCCGCAACAACATGCGCGAGATGAGGCTCGGCGACCTCGGCTTCTTCTACCACTCGGTAAAGGAGAAGCGCATCGTCGGCGTCGTCGAGGTCTGCGGCGAGATCGCGCCCGACCCCAGGACGGACGACCCGCGCTGGGAATGCGTGACCATCCGCGCCGTGGCCGACATGCCGCGCCCGGTCGCGCTCGCCGACGTGAAGGCCGAGCCGACGCTGGCGGAGATGGCGCTCGTCAAGACCTCACGCCTTTCCGTGCAGCCCGTGACGCCCGAGGAATGGGCGATCGTCTGCCGGATGGGCGGCTACGAGGGCTGAGCGGGCCGCGCCCGACGTTGGGCGACGGGGCGCATCAGACGGCGCGGCGTTCCGAGGCGTCGCGTCGAGCGGCGCCGTCGACGACGCGGGGCGACAGGTTTGCGCCGTTCGGCGCGCGCCCATTCTTCGAACTCGCCCTTTCCAGCGCGAAGACCACGAGCCGGACCTTCTCGACGCCGTGACGGACGGCGGTCGACACCCTCGCGGCGCGGCCTCCCGCTTCGGCGTCCGCGCGATCCGCCCGCGAGCGCTATCCTTCGCGATAGCTCGCGCCTCGGTCGGCTGCGCCACCCTAGGCGGGCATTCCGAGATCGGTCTCGCCGCCACCCGGGCCATGGCGGCGATGAGCGCCGCCGCTCGCGTCATCGCCTCGGACGCCTTCTCGATGCGCCGCGCGCGGGCGCGGCGCCCACCACGGCGCAGGGCATCGACGAACACGCGCTCGTGGAGAGAATCCTCATTCTCTTCAGTTGCTTGCTTGCAAGGCTGGCTGGGGCGCCTGGATTCGAACCAGGGAATGGCGGTACCAAAAACCGCTGCCTTACCACTTGGCTACGCCCCAACGCGCGGCGGAACATAGGGCGGGGCGGAGGGCGGCGCAACGGCGGCGCGCGCCGGGCCGACGCGCAGTCTAGGACGCGTCGCCGGCGCCGCGCTCCGGCGCGATCTCGGCGGCGAAGCCGCGGGTCGCCCAGTCGGACAGGCGGGGCGGCAGCCGCGCGCCGAGCCATGTCAGCAACGCCAGCGGCCAGGGGAAGGTGATGAGCGGGCTGCCCCGCTCCAGCCCGCGGGCCATGATCTCCGCCGCGCGGTCGGCGCCGATCTCGAACGGCTTCGCGCCCATGTGGCGGGCCGACATCGGCGAGGTCACGAAACCGGGGCAGATGACGCAGACGCACACGCCGCGGGGGCCCAGCCGGCCGCGCTGGGCTGCGCCGTAGGCGCGCACCGCGGCCTTGCTGGCGCTGTAGGCGGGCATGTCCGGCAGCGGGCGCAGCGCGGCCATCGAGCTGACCAGCGCGATCGTCCCCGCCCCGCGCGCGGCCATCCGGCCCGCCAGCGGATCGACCGTGTTGAGCATTCCCAGCACGTTGATCTCCCAGACGCGGCGCGCCTCCGCCGCGGTCTCCTCGCGCCCGCCCGGCCCCGTGCCGGAGGATACGCCCGCATTCGCCACGAGCAGATCGACCGGCGCCGCGGCGTCGAAGGCGCCCAGCGCCGCAGCCATGGCCGCGGCGTCGCAGACGTCGGCCTGAACGAGCTTCACCGTCGCGCCCCGCGCGCGGCAGGCTGCGGCGGCGCCCTCCAGCCGGCGGGCGTCGCGCCCTGTCAGGAGCAGCGCGACGCCGGGCCCGGAAAGCCGCTCGGCCAGCGCGCGGCCCAGCCCGCCCGAGGCGCCGGTGAGGACGATGCGGCGGAAGCGGGTCATGGCGTCTTCCCCCTCGAAGCGGGCGCCCGCCGCAGGATCAGCCGCGCGACGCCCTTGGCGCCCGCCGCCATGCCCGGGCCGTCGAAGGCGCCGGGCGTCTGGATCTCCGCGGCGATGCGGTCGACGAACTCGGCCACGCGCGCCGGCGGGGGCGCCTGCGGAGCGCGCCAGAAGTCGTCCAGCGCCCCGCGCTGGGTCAGCGGCTCATAGACGGCGCCGCCCAGCGCGGCCGTCGGCGCGCCTGCGCGCAGGGCGGAGAGCCCCACGGTGGAGTTCACCGTGACGACCCCGGCCAGCCGCGGAAACAGCGCCTCCACCCCGCCGCCGTCGAGAAACAGCGCGCCCCCCGCCGATGCGAGCCGCCGCCATCGCCAGGGCTGCGGGTCAAGCGGATGCGGCTTGACGATCAGCCGCGCGCCCGCCGGCGCCGCCCGCGCGAAGGAGGCGAGCGCCGTCTCCAGCGCCGCGCGCACGCCGCCCTCCGGCCCGCGGTCGCGGATCTGGAAATCGGTCTCCAGCTGCAGCGCGAAAAGGAAGAGCGGCGCGCCTCGCGCCTCGACCGCCGCCATCTCGCGCAGCGCCCGCGCACGCGCCGCCCGGCGCGCTTGCCAGAGCGCGAGCTTGCCGGCCCAGCCGAGCCATTCCGCGAGCGGGTTGGCGAGCGCGTGGCGGCGATATCCGGGATAGAGCGCCCAGCCGGCCGCCAGCGTCGCGAGGTCATGCGCGACGTCCATCGCCGCCCACTGCGCGAAGGGCGCGCCCTTCTCCGCTGAGGCGGGCGCGGCCGGCGGCGGCGGCGTCGACCAGTCCGGACGCCAGGCGCCCAGCGCATCGGGCTCCAGCGTCAGCCAGCCGGGCCGCAGCCAGCCCTGCTCGACCACATGCACCAGGGCGCCGGCCTTGCGCGCCTCGGCGAAACCCGCCCGGTGCAAGGCCCGCCCGTCGCCAAGCCCGACGACGTCGGTTGCGTCCGTCTGCGCAAGAATTCGCGCGCAGGCGGCCGGCCAGTCCCCGAGCGCGCCGCGCCAGCGCAGCGCCGGCCGACCGATCCAGTGCAGTTCGTCGCCGGGGCAGAAGAGGACGCGGCGCGTCTGCGCGCCCGCCTCCTCCAGCGCGTCGGCCAGCCGTGCGAAGAACGGCGACCTCGGCCCCTGCAGGAGGAGGACGCGCCGCCCTGCGCCCGGGGCGTGCGGGGGCGCGGTCGGGCGGCTCTGGGCGATGGCGTCTGCGGCGCGCATGCTTACCGCATAGGCGCTCCGCCACGCCGCGCCAAGCGCCGCGCCAGACGCCGCAACCGAAACCGGCCCCGGCGCTCCGCAGCGCTCTGCGCGGGGGGCCGCGTTGACATCCTCGATACCGCGCGGCAATCGGGCGTGAGCCGGGGCGAGAGGCCGCTCCAGCCGCTTGGAGCCGCCGTGCCGCCCATCCGAACCATCCTCTTTCTCCAGGGGCCTCCGGGGCCTTTCTGGTCGGAACTCGCCGACGCGGCGGAACTGCGCGGCGCGCGGATCGTCCGCGTCAACTTCAACGCCGGCGACGCGCTGGTCTGGAGGCGGGGCGGCGCCGTGAACTATCGCGGCGGCCTGAAGACCTTCCGGCGCTGGCTGCTGGCGCTCGCCCGCGCGGAGGGCGTGACCGACATCCTCTATTTCGCCGACCGGCTGCCCTATCACCGCATCGCCGCCGCGGTGGCCCGGCGCGTGGGGGCGCAGGCGCATTCCGTCGAGTTCGGCTATCTGCGGCCGGACTGGCTGACGCTGGAGCGCTGGGGCGGCGGGGCCTATTCGCGCTTTCCGTCGGACCCCGCGTTGTTCCGCCCCCCCGGTCCGGCGCTCGAGACGCGCGCCCGCTACGCGCACCCCTTCGCCGCCGAGGCGCTGAACGAGGTCGCCTACAACCTCGCCGCGACGTTCGGGCGGCC
This sequence comes from uncultured Rhodobacterales bacterium, assembly GCA_964352995.1. Taxonomy (GTDB): domain Bacteria; phylum Pseudomonadota; class Alphaproteobacteria; order Rhodobacterales; family Rhodobacteraceae; genus Rubrimonas. Next base: position 1,156 of record CAYGUQ010000174.1, on the reverse strand, counting down.
GCTCTATCCGCGCTACGTCTCCGACAAGTATTACCCCGTGCTGTTCGACTACCTGTGCTGGGCGGCCAAGCTCGCCCGCGGCGGCGGGCGGGCGGCGCGCGGCGTGGGCGGCAGCGTCGCGGTCCACCTGTCGGGGGCCTTCTCCTTCGCCCTCGTCGCCCTCCAGCTCCAGAGCGACTACCAGCTCCGCGCCAGCGCGCCCTACCCACACCAGGCCGACATGCTGGAGGAGGTCATCTCCAGCTTCGCCGCCCATGCGCCGGTGGGGATGCGGCTGCTCGTCAAGCAGCATCCGCTCGACAACGGGTGGGAGGGCTGGCGCCGGCGCGTGGCGCGCATTGCGCAGGCCCGCGGCGCCGGCGACCGCGTGAAGGTGATCGACGGCGGAGACCTCGGCAGGCTGATCGCGCGGGCCAGCGGCGTCGTGACGATCAACTCGACCGTGGGCGTTCACGCGCTGCGCGCGCTGCGGCCGGTCAAGGCGCTCGGCGCGGCGGTCTACGACGCGCCGGGGCTGACCGACCCCGGCCCGCTCGACCGATTCTGGAGCGCGCCGACGCCGCCTGACCCCGAGACCGTGGCCCGCTTCGTCGCGACGCTGGAGCACGAGACCCAGATCCGCGGCTCGTTCTACAACCCCGAAGGCCGCGCCGTCGCCGTCGCGGCGATGGCCGACCGGATCATGGAGGGCCGCGTCGGCCCGCAGCCCGCCGACGACGCCGGCCCGCGGCCCGCGACGACGCCGCGCCTGCGCGCCCTGCGCGCCGCGCGCCTGCGCATGCGGCGGGGCTGAGCTGGGCGCATCGAGCGGAGGAGGACGATGGCGCGACCGATCGGGCGGGAGCCCTATTCCCACCGGAGCGACCCCGACGTCCCCCCGTTCGACGACGGCGGCCCGATCGCGTTCATGGACGGCGACTGCGCGCTGTGCTGCGCCGGCGCGCGCCTCATCGCACGCTTCGACCGAAGGGGCGAGTTCAGGATATGCCCGGCGCGCTCGCGCACCGGCCGCGCCGTGCTCGCCCACCACGGCCTCGACCCCGACGACCCCGAAAGCTGGCTGCTGCTCGTCGACGGCCGCGCCTTCGGCTCGCTCGACGCGGTCATCCGGGTCGGGGCGCGCGTCGGCGGCTTGGGCCGCCTGCTGGCCGTGCTG
>CAYGUQ010000173.1:7508-8179 GCA_964352995.1 uncultured Rhodobacterales bacterium | reverse complement strand
AGGCTCAGGCGATCGTAGCCCACATCGCTCTGTCGAGCCCGCCGCGACGACCGGGAGCGGGCCGCCCTCGCGGTCGATTCTGAACAGCGCGACAGGCGGCGCGCCGGGCGGCCTGCCGAGGCGCGCGAGCGCCGCGGCCCCGGCTTCGGCCGCTTCGGCGTCGAACCGGCGCGCGCCGTCGCGTCGAAGGCCGGCCAGGGCGTCGCGCTCGAAGAGCTCCAGCGCGGCGGCGCGCTGGGCGGCCGACGGCGTGGGGCCGGCGGCGCAGCCGACGCTCAGCGGCGGCCCGGCGTGGGAGGTCTCGGTGTGAACGGGTGTCCTTCTGAGCACGAGAGCCGCTGGCGCGAGCGCCGCGGCGCCGTCCACGTCGGCCTCGATCCAGTCGAGCGGCGCGCGCGGATCGAGGCCGATGGCGCCGAGCCGCGCGGCGCAGACGGCCTCCTCCATGGCGGACAGGCCGGTCCCGGCGTCCCCGAGCGGGGCCAGCAGGCGCGGCGTCGGCGCGACGCATTGCGCCAGCGTCTCGGCGACCTCCCCCAGACAGCCGCCGAGGGCCGCGCGGCGACCGGCGCCGACGCCGGTCGCGTTGAAGCGCACGCCCGCCCCGGCGAAGACGGCGCCGACCACGACCGCCAGCGGCGCCGTGGGCGACGGAAGGGTGAAGAGCGCGT
>CAYGUQ010000173.1:0-7498 GCA_964352995.1 uncultured Rhodobacterales bacterium | reverse complement strand
GCACGCCGCCGCTTTCTGATCGCCGCTCGCGCCAGCAGAGCGCGGGCGCGCGGCGCAGGCAAGCGGCGCCGCGTCAGCCTTCGAGGCGCAGCTGGTCGATCAGGTCGATCGGCGGGTCGGCGACGAGCTTCACCGCCTTCAGCGAGCCCTTCGCCCCGAGCCGGCAGGCTGCGAAGGAGCGCTTGCCGCGCTGGGTCTCGATGACGAGCTCAAGTTGCTCCATGGCCCCGTGGCCGAGCTTGATGACGTCGCCGATCTTCATCGACGACAGCCGCTCCAGCGGCAGGTGCTGCATGTCGATCACGGCGTCGAGCGTCAGCGCCGACTGCAGGAGGCTCCGCCGCAGCCGCTTGTCCCAGAGGTCGGAGTTCAGCGATGACGGCGAGCCGTAGTGCTGCATCAGGTCGCCCTTGATCGGGTCGACCACCGAAAGCGGCAGCACCAGTTCGAAGAAGCCGTTGCGCCCGGCCTCGCCGATCTCGACGCGCTGGTTGATGATCATGACCTCCGAGCGCTCCGGCGCGATGTTGGCCATCTGCGGCGTCGTCTCGAACCGCATGCAACGCATGTAGCCGAGCGTCTTGCCCTTGCAGACGGTGCGCACGGCCATGTCCAGCGCCTGCAGCACGGAGTTCGCGAAGCGCGTGCACATGGCGAGGTCGATGGCGGTCTGGATCCGCTGCGGATAGGAGCTGTCGACGCCGGGGTCGCCGCCGAGCGACATGTCGACCACATGGCTCACCAGCTCGGCGTCCATGTGGAAGGCGGCCGAGTTCGGCACGCCGTCGACCTCGAGGACGCCCAGCAGCGTCGGCGCCGGCAGGCCGCGCAGGTAGCGGCCGGCCCGAATCACGGCGTTGGCCTCGGTCTTCACGTCCGCCGGCGTGTTGAACAGCGAGCGCACCCGCGCGGCCGTCTCGCGGGCGTGACTGGCCGCCAGAACGCTCAGTTTCGGGTACGAGGCCACCGAAACCCGGCTCTGGTCGATCTTCTTTCGGAGAACCGCTTCCGTCGACATGCCACCCCCATCGCTTCGCGTTGCGACATGCATGCACCCGCCGCCGTTAACCGCTCGTTGCCCAAGACGGGGCGATGCACGATTTCTCAACGGCCCCCCGCGCAGTCTCCGGCAGCCGTCAAGCATTCCGCCGCGACGGGGAGCGCCGAATGTCGAACCTCAGACCGATCATCAAGAAGAAGAAGAAGGTCGCGGGCCACGGCCATCACGGCGGCGCCTGGAAGGTCGCTTACGCCGATTTCGTGACCGCGATGATGGCGTTCTTCCTTCTGATGTGGCTCCTCAGCGCAACCTCGGAGGAACAGAAGGAAGGGTTGGCGGAATACTTCGTGCCGACGATTCCGATCTCGCCGGTCTCCGGCGGCGGCGACAGCGCCTTCAAGGGCGATTCGCTGAACGCCGAGGGCTCCAAGGCCGACAGCGGCAAGGGCGCGGCCGAGGCGCGCGAGGATCTCGACGAGACCACGTCGTCCAGCTCCGGCGCCGAATCGTTCAGCGAGGAGCCGGCCGAGACGCCCGGCGCCGAGCAGCGCGACGCCGCCGAGGGCGCCGCGGGCCAGAAGGCGTTCTCCGAGATCGAGGCCGCCTTCGAGTCGCTCAGCGGCGAAAGCGACGTCGCAGACACGATGCTGCGCCACATCCGGACCCGCACGACGCCCGAGGGACTCGTCATCGAGGTGTTCGACACGGAGGGCGAGCAGCTCTTCACGGCCGGCAGCTCGGAGCCGACCCCGATGCTGCGCGCCCTGCTCGGCATGGTCGCGAGCGTCGCGAAGCTCGTCGACAACGACGTCTCGATCACGGGCCACACCGATTCCTCGCCCTTCGTCGTGAACGGCGACGACGGCAACTGGCGGCTGTCGAGCGACCGCGCGAACGGCGCGCGCCGGGCGCTGCTTTCCGAGGGGCTGGACCCCGACCGCATCTCCGAAGTCGCCGGCCGGGCTGGAACGCAGCCGCTGGTGGACGATCCGGAGGACCCCCGCAACAGGCGGGTCGAGATCACCCTGCTGCGCAGGCCGCTGCAGGAGGCGCACTACGACGTGCCGAAAGGGAAGCCCGCGGCGGACGCCGAGGGCGAGTGACGACCAACCGTCGTTAGGCGGGAATTAAGATGGCCGCGCGCAGGGTGCGGTCATCGGTGATCCTCAGAATGGGATGAGGCGGTAACATGGGTATTTCTTCTGCGCTCAACGCAGGCGTGATGGGGCTGAACGTCAACGGCAGCAAGCTGTCGACGATTTCGGACAACATCGCGAACTCCGGCACCAAGGGCTACAAGCGCGCCGACGTGGAGTTCTCCAACCTCGTCATGACGGAGCGCCCGACCAGCTATGACGCCGGCGGCGTGCGCGGAACCACCGTGCGCGACATCGACCAGCGCGGCGCGATCCTCTCCACAACCAATGTGGGCGACATCGCGATCGGCGGCGCCGGCTTCCTGCCGGTGACCGACCGCTCGCTCGTCGACAAGACGGTCAACCTGCCGCTCAAGCTGACCACGACGGGCTCGTTCCGTCCCGACGCCCAGGGCGTCATGACGTCCGCCACCGGGCTGACGCTGATGGGCTGGGCCGCCGACGCCAACGGCGTCGTCACCCCCCCGAACCGCGAGAGCTCCGCCGGGCTTGAGCCGGTGCAGATCAAGAACCTCGCCATCGCCTCCGACCCGACGTCCGAGATCAAGCTCGCGGTCAACCTGCCCTCCTCCGTCACCGGCCCCACCACGCCGGCGGACAGGCAGTCGCTCTCGCTTCCTGTCGAGTACTTCGGCGCGCTCGGCGGCTCCGACACGGTGTCGATCCAGTTCTCGAACTTCACCACCGACCGCACCGTGACGGCCCCCTACGCGCAGACCTCGCTGCCGGCCAACGAGTGGAACTTTGAGCTGTTTCCCAGCGAGGAAGGCGCGCTCAACCAGGTCCTGAACGAGACGCCGATCGCCTCCTACCGCCTGACCTTCTCCGCCTCGCCGACCTCGGGCGGCGTCCTGACGCGGATCGAGGAAGTCGCCAACGACGGCACGCTCACCGGCAACTTCTCGCAGTTCGCCACGCCCGACGATCCCACCACCGCGCTGACCGACTCGCTGGCCGCCTACGATCCGGCCTCCGGCGAACTGAGCACGCAGGTGAACGGCCAGGACATCGTCATCGACATCGGCCGGCTCACGACGAACGACGGCTTCCAGCAGCTCGACACCGACTTCACCGTGATTGAGATCGAGAAGAACGGTTCGCCCGCCTCGCCGCTGATCGGCATCGAGATCAACCAGCGCGGTTTCCTCGACGCGATCTTCGAGTCGGGCTTCCGCCGCACGCTCTACCAGATCCCGGTCGGCGCCGTGCCCAACACACGCGGACTGGCGGCCGAGGACGGGCAGGCCTTCACGATCACGCCGCAGTCGGGAGGCGTCTACTTCTTCAACGCAGGCGAGGGCCCGACGGGCCGCATGGTGAGCTTCGCGCTGGAGGAGAGCACCACCGACATCGCCCAGGAGCTCACCGACCTGATCAAGACCCAGCGCGCCTACTCGTCGAACGCCAAGATCATCCAGACGGTCGACGAGATGCTGCAGGAGACCACCAACCTCAAGCGTTGAGACCGGCTGAGGTCGGTCCCACGCGCCCAAGGAGGCCGCAATGACCATCAACAGCGCGCTCGCGAACTCGTACTCGGGGCTGACGGCCAACACCCGTCTCTCCGAGATCGTCTCGCGCAACGTGGCGAACGCGGCGACGGACGGCTACGCCGCCCGTTCCGTGACGCTCAGCAACCGGGTCATCGCCGACGTGGGATCGGGCGTGCTCACCAGCGCGCCCAACCGCGCCGGCGACGCCTTCCTCACCGCCGACAGGCGGCAGTCCGAGGCGCGCTCCGAGAGCGAGCGCGTCACGGCCGAGGCCATGCGCAAGATCTCCAACATGGTCGCGCCCGGCGAGGGACAGGCGTCCCTCGCCGACCGCTACGAAAAGCTCGACGTGGCGCTGCGCGCGCTGGCGGAGACGCCCGAGTCGGTTGCGATCCAGGCCCAGGTGCTCGACGCCGCGAACTCCGTGGCGCGCACGCTGCAGGAGCTCAGCGCCGGCGCCCAGAGCCTCAGGCTGGAGGCCGACACCTCGGTCGCGAGGCAGGTGGAGGCGGTCAACCGCGCCCTCGCCCGCATCGAATCGCTCAACGGCGAGATCGTCACCGCCCGCGCGACGGGTCGGGACGCCACCGCGCTCGAGGACGAGCGCGACCGGCAGATCGACGTCGTCAACGGCATCGTCCCGATCAAGGCCAGCGCGCGCGAGGGCGGCCGCGTGGCCCTCTACACCAACGGCGGCGGCCTGCTGATCGACGGCAAGGCCCGGACGCTCGAATTCGAGCGCTCCAGCACGGTGACGGACGCGGACACGCTCGGCTCCGGCTCGCTGTCGGACGTCACGTTCCTCGGCAAGCCCGCCGCGCCGACCGCGCCGACCAACAGCGCCGCGCTCGCCGGCGGCTCGCTGGAGGCCGCGTTCCGGGTGCGCGACGAGGTCGGCGTCGAGTTCGCCGCGCAGCTCGACGCCCTGGCGACGGACCTCATCGAGCGCTTCCAGGACCCCGCGGTCGTCGGAGCCATCGGCGCCGGCGAGGGCGGACTCTTCATCGACGAGGGCGTCGGCGGCCCGTTCGTCGACCTCGCAGCTACGCCCGAGCAGCAGGTCGGCCTCGCAGCGCGCATCCTGGTCAACCCGACCGTCGATCCCTCGCAGGGCGGCGCGCTCCGCCGGCTGCGCGACGGCGTCAACAGCGCCGCCGCGGGCCTTGAGGGCGACGCGACGCTGCCGGCCGCCATGGTGGACGCCTTCACGGCGAGCCGCGTCGCGCGCGCGCCCGTCAGCCCCGACTCCGCGTTCCCGACCGTCACGTCGCTCGATCCGACAGGCTTCGACGTCGCCCGCTCGACGATCGGCAGGGTCGAGTCGATCATGGCGCTGCGCGAACTCGGCGCGCAGACGGCCGAACAGTCGGCGGCCTTCGCCGGCGGGGCCTTCGCGGCCACGCAGGAGGCGGAGCTCCGCGTGACGGCAGTCGACACCGACAAGGAGCTGCGCGACCTTCTCGCCATCGAAAAGGCCTACGCCGCCAACGCCCGCGTGCTGCAGGTGGTGGACGGGCTCATCGGCCGTCTTCTGGAGATCTGATCCATGAGCCTTTTCGCCTCCGCCCCCGACATCCTCGCCGGCCGGCTCACGGCCGCGGCCCATGACCGCGTCAAGCGCGACCTCTCGATCGCCCAGCAGGAGGTGACGACGGGCCAGAAGGCCGATCGCGTCTCCGCGCTCGGCGGCGACACCGCGCAGCTGATGTCGCTCGACCGCCACATCCGCGAGATCGAGGAGCGCGCGCCCCAGCTTTCCCTCGCGATGGGCCGGGCGGGCATCACGCAGACCGCGCTGGAGCGCGTGCAGGCGGACGCCGCGCGCATCGGCGCCGGCCAGTTCGACCACTCCTCCAACGTCGGCGCCGCAGGCCGCACCGCCCGGGCCGCCGAAGCGAACTCGGCTCTGCAGGAAGTGGTGTTCACGCTGAACACCGCCCCCGGCGGCCGGGCCCTCTTCGCGGGCGCGGCGGTGGACAACCCGCCGCTCTCCAGCGCGGAGACCCTGCTGAACGAAGTCCGCGCGATCTTCGCGACCTCTGTCGGCCTCGGCGAGACGCCGCAGCAGGCTCTCGCCCGGATCGACGACTATTTCGACCCCGCCAGCGGCGCGCCGACCACGATCGTGGGCGCCGTCATCGATCCGGACGTCGTGGCCGGCGTGGCGCCGGGCGTGGCGCTCGACGACGGCGAACGCCTCGGCTACGCCGTGCGCGCCGACAACCCGGCGCTGCTCGACCTGATGAAGGGATACGCCCTCGCCGCGCTTTCGGAAGAGTCCGGTTACGCGGGCGTGGACGTCGAGGTCATCCGCACCGCCGCCGGGCAGGCGCTCTCGACCGGCGACGTCGGCGTCTCGCTGCTGCGCGGCGACCTCGGCGCCGCCGAGGCCCGCATGGAGGAGACCGCCGTCGCGCAGCAGTCCGAGCGCACCACGCTGACGCTCGCCCGCAACGGCATGATCGGCGTCGACGAGTACGAGGCCGCGACGCGGCTGCGACGCATCGAAACCCAGCTCGAAACCCTCTACGCCATCACTGCGCGCGCCGCGAACCTCTCCTTCGTCAACTATCTGCGCTGAGGAGCCAATGACCGATCAGACGGGCCAGAAGGCCCCGACGCTCCGCGCCGCAGGCGCATTGCTCATGCGCGCAGCCGCCATCGCGCTGGCCCTCGCGCCTGGAGGCGCCTTTGCGGATGGCGGCTACGACGGCCCGAACGGGCCCGCCGGCGGCCGCGCCGCCTCGGGTTTCGTCGTCGACCCCGGCCCCGCCCCGGGCGAGGGCGTCGCGCGGATCAAGGACCTCGTGGAGTTCGAGGGCGTCCGCGGCAACGACCTCGTGGGCTACGGCCTCGTCGTCGGTCTCGACGGCACCGGCGACGGCCTGCGCAACTCGCCTTTCACGGAAGAAGCGCTCTCAAGCCTGCTTGAGCGCCTCGGCGTCAACGTCACCGGCGAGCAGTTCCGGCCGCGCAACGTCGCCGCCGTGCTCGTCACCGCCACCCTGCCCGCCTTCGCCCGCGCCGGCTCGCGCATCGACGTCACGGTCTCGACCATCGGCGACGCCAAGAGCCTGCTGGGCGGCACCCTCATCATGACGCCGCTCAACGGCGCCGACGGCGACATCTACGCCGTGGCCCAAGGGTCGGTGATCTCCGGCGGCGCCAGGGCCGGCGGCGAGGCCGCCTTCGTCACCCAGGGCGTGCCGACCGCCGGCACCGTGCCGGGCGGCGCGCGGGTCGAGCGCGAGGTGGTGTTCGATTTCGAGCGCATGCGCCAGATCCGCCTCGCCGTGCGCGACGCGGACTTCACCACCGCCGCCCGCATCGCCGCCGCGGTCAACGGCGTCTTCGGCCGGAACCTCGCGCACATGATCGACTCCGGCACGGTGGAGGTCGACGTCTCCTCCGCCCGCGGCTTCACGCCGGCGGAAGTGATCGCGTCCATCGAGAACATCGAGGTCGCGCCATCGCAGAAGGCGCGCGTCGTGGTCGATCATCGCTCCGGCACCATCGTTCTGGGCTCGGACGTGCGCGTCAGCCGGATCGCCGTCAGCCAGGGCAACATCATCCTGCGCGTGAACGAGCAGCCCATCGTCTCGCAGCCCAACCCCTTCGCGCGCAACGGCGAGACGGTGGTGGTGCCGCGGACGGAGGCGAACATCCAGGAGGAGCCGGGGCTCGGCCTCGCGCTCGTCAACGAGGCGGTGACGCTTGCCGATCTGGTCGGCGGGCTCAACGCGCTCGGCGTCGGCCCGCGCGACATGATCGATATCCTCAAGGCGATCAAGGTCGCCGGCGCGCTGCACGCCGAGTTCGTCGTCCAGTAGGCCCGCGCAGACCTCAGC
>CAYGUQ010000172.1:0-8198 GCA_964352995.1 uncultured Rhodobacterales bacterium | reverse complement strand
GCCATCCAGTCGGTCAGGTTGCGGACCTGCTGGTAGCGCCAGTGGGTGCCGATCAGGTCGCTGTCGTTGACGTAGGCGTCGTAGACGTTCTGGCCGGTCTGCATCTGCGTCTGCAGCTTCTCGACGACGTCGCCCTCGCCGATCAGGTCGTGCGTGACCTGGATGCCGGTGATCTCGCTGAACGCCTTGGCGAGGACGTTGGCCTCGTATTCGTGGGTCGCGATGGTCTCGGACACCACGTTGATCGACATGCCGGCGAAGGGCTTCGCGGCTTCGGCGAACCACTCCATCTCCGCCTTCTGCTCAGCCTCCGACAGCGCGGAGGGCTGGAACTCGGGCAGCCACTTCGCGATGGCCTCGTCGTTCGCCCAGGCCCCTCCGGCCGTGAGCGCCAGAACGGCGGCGCCGCTCAAAAGTCTCGTCATTGATCGCCTCCCATAGCGTTGACGTCTCCCCCGCCGCTGCGGACGGGGTTTTTCTCTTCCCTCAGACCCAGCGGAAGACCGCCGCGGCGTAGAGAAGCGAAACCGATAGCCCGCCCCAGAGCGGCGCGCCGAAGAGCGCCAGCCAGCCGAGGCAGATGAAAGCGGAGCCCAGCAGCGACAGGAACAGCCTGTCGCCCGGCGTCGTCTCGATGCGCAGGACGCCCACGCGCGGCGTCTCGGGCGCCACCGCGCCCCAGACGATCATCGCGATCAGAAGCGCCGCGATCACAGCGAAGAAGAGCGCGCCGGCGCCGGTCCACGCCATCCACGAACCGGGGCTGACGTTCTGCGTGAAGTCGACGCCCCCGGTCGCGGCGGTCAGCACCGCCCCCGCCTGCCCCGCCGCAGTGAGCGCGCCGAGCACGGCGCCCAGCCCGAGGCAGACGTAGGAGGCGATGGCGGAGCCCTTCTGGACGGCGACGGTCATCACACCCTCCCCAGGGCGAAGCCCTTGGCGATGTAGTTGCGGACGAAGAAGACCACGAGCGCGCCGGGGATGATCGTCAGCACGCCGGCCGCGGCCAGCAGCCCCCAGTCGAGCCCGGAGGCGGAGACGGTGCGCGTCATCGTCGCCGCGATCGGCTTGGCGTCCACCGTCGTCAGCGTGCGGCTCAGCAGCAGCTCGACCCAGGAGAACATGAAGCAGAAGAACGCCGCCACGCCGATGCCGCTCGCGATCAGCGGCATGAAGATCTTCACGAAGAACCGCGGCCATGAGTAGCCGTCGATGTAGGCGGTCTCGTCGATCTCCTTGGGCACGCCGCGCATGAAGCCTTCGAGGATCCACACCGCCAGCGGCACGTTGAAGAGGCAGTGCGCCAGCGCCACGGCGATATGCGTGTCGAACAGCCCGACGCTCGAATAGAGCTGGAAGAAGGGCAGCGCGAACACCGCCGGCGGCGCCATGCGGTTCGTCAGCAGCCAGAAGAACAGGTGCTTGTCGCCAAGGAAGCTGTAGCGGCTGAAGGCGTAGGCCGCCGGCAGCGCCACGGCGAGCGAAATCACCGTGTTCATAGCCACATAGAGGATCGAGTTGACGTAGCCCATGTACCAGGACGGATCGGTGAAGATCGTCACGTAGTTCTGCGCCGTGAAGGTCTGCGGGAAGAAGGTGATGCCGCCGAGGATCTCCGAGTTCGGCTTGAAACTCATGTTGATGAGCCAGTAGATCGGCAGCATCAAGAACAGGATGTAGAGCGTGACGACGAGAAAGTTGCCGATCTTCATGGTTCAGGCCCCTTTCTCGGCTTTGTCGCTGTTGGTCATCACGGTGTAGAACACCCAGCTCAGCAGCAGGATCACGAGGAAATACATCAGTGAAAACGCCGCCGCAGGGCCGAGGTCGAACTGGCCGAGCGCCATCTTCACGAGATCGATGGACAGGAACGTCGTCGCCGTGCCGGGGCCGCCGCCCGTCACCACGAAGGGCTCGGTGTAGATCATGAAGCTGTCCATGAAGCGCAGCAGCACCGCAATCAGCAGCACGCCCTTCATCTTCGGCAGCTCGATGTAGCGGAACACCTTCCAGCGGCTCGCCTGATCGATGCGCGCGGCCTGGTAGTAGGCCTGCGGGATCGACTGCAGGCCGGCGTAGGCCAGCAGCACGACGAGCGAGGTCCAGTGCCAGACGTCCATCACGACGACCGTGATCCAGGCGTCGAGCGGATTCTGCGTGTAGTTGTAGTCGACGCCGAGATTGGCGAGCGTCCAGCCCAGCAGACCGATGTCGACGCGGCCGAACACCTGCCAGATCGTGCCCACCACGTTCCACGGGATCAGCAGCGGCAGCGCCATCAGCACGAGGCAGACGGAGGCCCAGAAGCCCTTCTTGGGCATGCAGAGCGCCACCGCGACGCCGAGCGGCACCTCGATCGCGAGGATCACGGCGGAGAACAGGAACTGACGCCAGAGCGCGTCGTGCATCCGCTCGGACTCGAGCACCTGCGTGAACCACTCCGCCCCGGCCCAGAAGAAGACGTTGTTGCCGAAGGTGTCCTGCACCGAATAGTTCACGACCGTCATCAGCGGCAGCACCGCCGAGAACGCGACCAGCGCGACGACGGGCAGCACCATGAACCAGGCGCGATTGTTGCGCGTCTTCTCCATCACGCGGCCTCCCCTTCGACGAGCCAGCCGTCGGCGTAGACGTTGACCGCCTCGGGCGCGAAGCGCAGCCACTCGGCGTTTTCCGGCACGGGCTGGCCCTCCTGCGCGATGGCGTTGACCTCGACGCCGCCGATGCTGGCGCGCACGACGCGGTGGCGGCCGACGTCCTCCACCCGCGTCACGCTGACCGGCAGGCCGGGGCCGGTGGCGGCGACGGAGGCGAACTCGGGCCGCACGCCGATCTGCACCTTGCCGGCGAGCCTGCCGTAGCGCCGGGCGAGCGGCAGCGCGCAGCCCATGACATGCGCCATCGAGCCCTCGACCTCCGCGTCGAGCACGTTCATGCCCGGCGAGCCGATGAAGTAGCCGACGAAGGTGTGCGCCGGGCGCTCGAAGAGCTCCGCCGGCGCTCCGACCTGCACGACCTCGCCGTCGCTCATCACCACCACCTTGTCGGCGAAGGTCAGCGCCTCGGTCTGGTCGTGGGTGACGTAAATCATCGTGTGGCCGAACTCGCGGTGCAGCGCCTTGAGCTGCGTGCGCAGCTCCCATTTCATGTGCGGGTCGATGACGGTCAGCGGCTCGTCGAACAGGATCGCCGAGACGTCCTCGCGGACCATGCCGCGGCCGAGCGAGATCTTCTGCTTGGCGTCGGCGGTCAGCCCCTGAGCGCGGGTGTGCAGACGGTCGGCGAGCCCGATCATCTCGGCGACGGCCTTCACGCGGAGGTCGACGTACTTCTCCGCGGCGCGGCGGTTGCGCAGGGGGAAGGCGAGATTGTCGTAGACCGTCATCGTGTCGTAGACGACCGGGAACTGGAACACCTGCGCGATGTTGCGCTTCGCGGTCGGGGCGCGCGTCACGTCCTGCTCGCCGAAGAGCACGCGGCCCTCGCTGGGGATCAGCAGGCCGGAGATGATGTTGAGCAGGGTGGACTTGCCGCAGCCCGACGGGCCGAGCAGCGCATAGGCCGCGCCGTCCTCCCACACATGGCTCATCGGCTTGAGCTGGTAGTCCTGCCGGGATTTCGGCGGCTGGCCGGGCTTTGCGGCGTAGCTGTGGCCGAGATTGTCGAGGGTGATCTTCGCCATGGGTCAGGCCGCCATCGCATAGGGGGCCGCGGCGGCGAGCGCGCCGTTCTCGGCGAAGAGATAGAGGTGCCGCGGCTCGACGAAGACGCGCATCTCGGTGCCTAGCGGCGGCTCGTGCACGCCGTGGGCAAGCGCCACCCAGCGGGCCGGCTCATGGCCGGGCGAACGCCAGTCGACGTGCACGAAGCTCTCCGACCCGGTGATCTCGGTCACCGCGACGCGGGCGTCGAAGGCGACGGCCTCGGCCTCGGGCCGGGTGATGTGGAGGTGGTTGGGGCGGAAACCGGCGGTGTAGCGGCCGTCCGGCGCCGAGGAGAGCTCCCCCGCAGGGAAGGCGCCGGTTCCGAAATCGAGGCTCTGGCCGGACTTCGTCACCGGCGCGAAGTTCATCGGCGGGTCGCTGAAGACGCGCGCCGTGGTGGCGTCGACGGGCGCGCGATAGACCTCGGGCGTCGACCCGACCTGGGTGACGCGGCCCTCGTGCAGGCAGGCGGTGTTCCCGCCGAGCAGCAGCGCCTCGTGCGGCTCGGTGGTGGCGTAGACGAAGATCGCGCCGCTGTCGGCGAAGATGCGCGGCAGTTCGGCGCGCAGCTCCTCGCGCAGCTTGTAGTCGAGGTTTGCCAGCGGCTCGTCGAGCAGCACCAGCGTCGCCTCCTTCACCAGAGCGCGCGCCAGCGCGCAGCGCTGCTGCTGGCCGCCGGAAAGCTCCAGCGGGCGCTTGCGGAGCTGGGTGTCGTCGAGCTTAACGAGCGCCGCGGCCTGCCGCACGCGGCGGTCGATCTCGCCCGAGGCGAGCCCCTTGATCCGAAGCGGCGAGGCGATGTTGTCGTAGACCGTGGCGGCCGGGTAGTTGATGAACTGCTGATATACCATCGCGACGTTTCGGTCCTGCACGCGCACGCGCGTCACGTCCCGCCCGTCCCACAGGATGCGGCCCTGATCGGGCCGGTCGAGCCCGGCCATCAGCCGCATCAGCGACGTCTTGCCCGCGAGCGTCGGCCCCAGCAGCACGGTCATGCCGCCGCGCTCGAGCGTCAGGTCGGTCGGATGAATGTGGGTCTCGGCACCCGAGACCTTGGTCACGCCCTCCAGCGTCAGCGCCATGGACGCAGCCCCCCTTGTTGGTCTTGTCGTTGCTTGCGAATTCGGTCGGTGCAGGCTGGAGGTCAGGCGCGGGTCATGTCGCCTCCCTCATTCGGCGGCCGCGACGATGGCGGGGCGCGCCTCGCGCATCCAGTCGTCGAGCGCCGCGGCCTCCTGCTTCGTCAGGCGCAGACCCATCTTGCTGCGTCGCCACAGAACGTCGTCGGCGCGCCGCGCCCACTCGCGCTCCATCAGCCAGCGCACCTCCGCCTCGGTCAGGTTCCAGCCGAAGTGTCGGCCGAGATCCTCGAACTTCTGCGCGTCGCCGAGGATCTTTTCCGCATCGACGCCATAGGCGCGCACGAGCCGCAGCGCGAAGCGCGCGTCGACGAATGGATGCGCCTTGCGCAGATCGTCGACAAGGCGCGCGACGCCGTCCACCGGAAAGTCGCCGCCGGGCAGCGGGACGCCGGCGGTCCAGCCCTGCCCCATCTGCGGGAAATGCGGGCGCAGCTTCTCCAGCGCCGCCTCGGCGAGGCGGCGGTAGGTGGTGATCTTGCCGCCGAAGACGTTGAGCGCGGGCGCGCCCTCCCCGGTCGCCTCGACGCGCAGCACGTAGTCGCGCGTCGCGGCCGTGGCGGACTTGGCGCCGTCGTCGTAGAGCGGCCGCACGCCGGCGTAGCGCCAGACGACGTCCTCCGGCGCGATCGGTTTCTCGAAATACTCCGACGCGGCCTTGCGGAGGTAGTCGGCCTCCTCGTCGGTGCAGACCGCGGCGCCCGGCGCCTCCTTGTGGTCCCGGTCGGTCGTGCCGATGAGCGTGAAGTCGGTCTCGTAGGGGATCGCGAAGACGATGCGCCCGTCGGACTGCTGGAAGATGTAGGCGCGGTCGTGGTCGAACAGCTTCTTCGTGACGATGTGGCTGCCGCGCACGAGGCGGATCTTGTCGGGCGTGTTGAGGCGCAGCTTGCCGGAGAGGATGTCCTCCACCCACGGCCCGCCGGCGTTCACGACGCCCCTGGCGCGCAGTTCGCACGTCTCGCCGCTCTCGGCGTCGCGCAGGGAGACGCGCCAGGTCGCGCCGTCGCGCTCGGCTCCGACGACCATGGTGCGCGTCAGCACCGTCACGCCGCGGTCGGCGGCGTCGCGGGCGTTGAGCGCGACGAGGCGCGAGTCCTCGACCCAGCAGTCGGAATACTCGAAGCCGCGCTCGAACATCGCCTTCAGCGGCTTGCCCGCGGCGTTCTCCCGCAGGTCGAGCGACTTCGTGGCGGGCAGGATCTTCCGGCCGCCGAGATGGTCGTAGATGAAGAGGCCTAGCCGCAGCAGCCAGCGGGGGCGCAGGCCCGAATGGTGCGGCAGCACGAAACGCAGCGGCCACGAGATGTGCGGCATCGCCTTCAGCAGCGTCTCCCGCTCCACCAGCGCCTCGCGCACCAGCCGGAACTCGTAGAACTCCAGATAGCGCAGGCCGCCGTGGAAGAGCTTGGTGGAGGCCGACGAGGTCGCCTGCGCGAGGTCGTCCTTCTCGCACAGCGTCACCGAGAGCCCGCGCCCGGCGGCGTCGCGCGCGATGCCGCAGCCGTTCACGCCGCCGCCGATGACCAGAAGATCGATGATGTCTTTCTGCATGACGGCATTCATACCGATTCTGAACCCTAACGCAACATGAACGCGCAATGCGAATGCCAAAAGCGAAGATCGCTTGCGCAGTTACGCGCGCTTTCGCATTTTGTTCGCCACAAGCGCGTATTTTATGATCGAAAAATGCTTGTTTCGCGCATGTCTGTGCCGATATCGTCGCGGCGGAGAAGAAAGCGAACAGGCCGGCCATGACCACTTCGTTCCGTCAGCAGGAGATCGTGGAGCTCGCGCGCCGGGCCAGACGGGTGACGGTGGAGGATCTGGCGGAGCGCTTCAACGTCACGCGCCAGACGATCCGCCGCGACCTCGCGGAACTCTGCGACGCGCGCGTGCTGGCGCGGACCCATGGCGGCGCGATGCTCGCCTCCGGCGTGGCGAACGCCGGCTACGCCGACCGCGCCGCCACCGCCGGCGACAGCAAGACCGAGATCGCGCGGCTGTGCGCAGAGCACATCCCGGACGACTGCTCGCTGTTCATCAACATCGGCACGACGACGGAGGCCGTGGCGCGGGCGCTCTCGGGCCACCGCAACCTGCTGGTCATCACCAACAACCTCAACGTCGCCAACACGCTGGCGCAGAACCCGCACTGCGAGGTGATCGTCGCGGGCGGCGTGCTGCGCCGGTCGGACAACGGGCTGGTGGGCGAGGCGACGGTGGACTTCATCCGCCAGTTCAAGGTCGACCACGCCATCATCGGCGCCTCGGCGGTGGACGCCGACGGGGCGCTGCTGGACTACGACTTCCGCGAGGTGCGGGTGGCGCAGGCGATCATCTCCAACGCCCGGCGGAGCTGCCTCGTGGCGGACGCGACCAAGTTCACCCGCACCGCGCCGGTGCGCATCGCCCGGCTCACCGACCTAGACGCGCTCTTCACCGACGAGACGCCGTCGCAGGCCATCGACGCGCTGTGCCGCGAGCACGGCGTCGCGCTGCATGTGGCGGGCGGGCGCCGGGCGGAGGCCGCGGAGTAGTCTCCCCCCTTGGCGCGCGCACGAGGCGCGCGCACGGGGCGCGTCGCTCAGTCCGACACCAGCATGTAGCCTTCGCCGCGCACGGTCTGGAGGTAGCGCGGTGCGCGCGGGTCGGCCTCCAGCTTGCGGCGCAGGCGGGTGATCTGCACGTCGACGGCGCGCTCGCCGGCCTCTGCGTCGCCGCCGAGCGCGCTGGAGAGCGCCGCGCGGCTCACCGCCGCCCCCGGCGTCTGCGCGAGCGCGGTCATCAGCCCCGCCTCCGACGCGGTGAGGCGCACGGCCTCGGCCCCGCGCCAGAGTTGGCCGCGCGTCACGTCGTAGCGCAGCTCGCCGAGCGCGAGGGTCCGCGGCGGCTCGGGCGGCGCGGGCGTCGGCGCCACGCGGCGCAGGATGGCGGCGACGCGCAGCAGAAGCTCGCGGGGCTCGAAGGGCTTGGCGAGGTAGTCGTCGGCGCCGGACTCCAGCCCCTCGATGCGCGCCTCGGTCTCGCCGCGCGCGGTCAGCATCAGGATCGGGGTGTCGTGCGTCGGGCGGATGGCGCGGGTGAAGGCGACCCCGTCCTCCCCCGGCATCATCACGTCGACGATCATCAGGTCGAAGGCGAGGCCGGCGAGCAGCCGTCGGGCGTGCGCGGCGTCGCGGGCGGCGGTGACGAGGTGCCCGTTGCGCGAGAGGAACTTCGCCAGCAGGGCGCGGATGCGCGCGTCGTCGTCGACCACGAGGATGTGCGCCGGCGGCGCGGCGGGCCCGTCGTCCAGAGGCCGCGCGCGGGCCGGCGGCGCGCCGAGCGCCTCGGCCCCGGTCAACGCCCGCCC
>CAYGUQ010000171.1:0-8245 GCA_964352995.1 uncultured Rhodobacterales bacterium | reverse complement strand
CACGGCCCCGTCGACGGGCCCGTCGACGCGCCCGCCCTCGCGCCCGCAATCGCGTCTGGCGGCCGATCGGGCGGCCCGCTCGACCTTTCCGCGCTCGACGCGGCGCAGGCGCAGGTCGGCGCGCGCCTCGACGCGCTGGTCGAGGGCTTCGCGGCGGACGTCCGGCGCGACCTGCGCGCGATGCCGGCGGCGCTGAGGGCGGGCGATCTGGAGCTCTGCGCCCGCGCCGCCGGCGCCATCAGGCGCGCCGCCGACAGGCATGGGGCGGAGAAACTGGCTGAGGCCGCGCTCGACCTGGAGCTGTCGGCGCGGGCCGAAGGCGCGACGTCGGCGCAGGTCGTCCCGGCCCTCCGCGCGCTCGCGTCGGAGTTCAGGGCCTTCGTCGCAGGCCTGCGAGGCGCGGCGTAGCCCTGTCCCGTCCCGGCTGGCTCCGACCGATCCGCCGCGCCGCGCGGCTTGCCCGGCGGCTCGATCGGTGCAGGACTGCGCGTGAACCCGCCGCCGGAGACGCGCCGCATGACCATCGAGGACCAGCTCTACCCGGAGATCGAGCCCTATGACGCGCGGCGCATCGCCGTCGACGCGCCGCATGTCCTGCATGTCGAGCAGTGCGGAAACCCCGACGGGCTGCCGGCGCTCTTCCTGCATGGCGGCCCCGGCGGCGGCGCGAAGCCCTTCCAGCGGCGCAGCTTCGACCCTGCGCGCTTCCGCGTCGTGCTGTTCGACCAGCGCGGCTGCGGGCGCTCAGAGCCGTCCGCCGAACTCGCCGGCAACGAGACCGCCGCGCTGATCCGCGACATCGAGACGATCCGCGTCGAACTGGGGATCGAGCGCTGGCTCGTCACGGGCGGCTCCTGGGGCAGCCTGCTGGCGCTCGCCTATGCGGGCGCGCATCCCGAGCGCTGCCTGGGGCTGCGGCTGCATGGCGTGTTTCTCGGCTCGCCCGACGAGACGCGGTTCTGGTTCCACGGCATCGGGCGGTTCTTTCCGGAGGCCTTCGCGGAGTTCGAGGGCCATGTGCCGCAGGACGAGCGCGGCGACCTGCTCGCCGCCTATCGCCGCCGGCTGACCGACGACGACCCAGCCGTGCAGGCCGCCGCCGCGCAGGCGCTGCGGCGCTTCTCCGCGCGCACGCAGACCCTGCTGCCGAGCGCGGCGCATGTGAACGCGCTGACCCGGCCGCGCGCCGCGCTTGAGATCGCCCGCATCTTCACCCACTACTGCGCCAACGGCTTCTTCATGCCGGAGGGTCGCGCGCTGGCCGGCGTGGCCGAGCTGCGCCATCTGCCCTGCGAGATCGTGCAGGGCCGCTACGACGTGGTGACGCCGCCGCGCGCGGCGTGGCGGCTGGCGCAGGCCTGGCCCGAGGCGCGCCTGACCGTGGTCGATCTTGCGAGCCATGTCGCGACGCCGGAGGCGCCGGCGCTCTCGGCGGCGATCCGTGCGGCGACGGACCGGCTGGCCGACCGGCTGGGGGCGTCGGGCGACGCGCCGACCGTCGAGGACTGGCTCGCGCCGCGCGCCTGCAAGGCGCCCGCGCTCTCCGACGACGGGGCGCTGCTCGCCTTCGTGAGCGACGAGACCGGCTTCGACCAGCTCTGGACGATGGACCTCGCCGCCGGCGGCCCCCCGACGCAGCCTCTGGCGCTGAGCGAATGCGTCGGCGCGGTCGCCTTCCGCCCCGGCTCGCGCGACATCCTGTTCACGACCGACGTCGGCGGCGACGAGCGCCATCAGCTGCATCTGCTCGCCGGGGGCGCGGCGGCGGCGCATGCGCTGACCGCCGACCCGCGCCGCGTCCACGCCTGGGGCTGCTTCGACGCCGCCGGCGGCCGCGTCGCCTTCGCCCGCAACGCGCCCGACCCGCGCAGCATGCGCGTCGTCGTCATGGACCTCGCCACCGGCGCGGAGCGGGTCGTCCTGGAAGGGCCCGGCTGGCGCCAGCCGATGAGCTTCCACCCCGACGGAAGGCTGCTCGTGCAGGACAACCGCGGCGGCATGTACGACGCCGGCCTCGACCTGCTCGACGTCGAGACCGGTGCCGTGACCGCGCTGCTGCCGCGCGGCGCCGGCCGCCATGTCGCCGCCGCGCGCTGGAGCGACGGCGGCGCGCGGCTCATGCTGGCGATGGACGACGGCGCGGGCTTCCAAGGGTTCGCCGCGCTCGACCTCGCCACCGGCGCGCTCGACTGGCTGAGCCGTCCGGAGGGCGACGTGGAGTTGCTGGCGCTCAGCAAGGGCGGCGCCCAGGCGGCCTGCGCCGTCAACGCGAACGGCTTTACGCGCATCGTGCTGCGCGACATGGCCTCTGGCGTCGAGCGGGAGGTTCCCACGCCCTTTCCGGGCCGCGCGACCGCGCTCGCCTTCACGCCCGACGGCGCCGCCCTGATCGCGGCGCAGGCGGGCTTCTCGCGCCCCTCCGCGATCCTGCGCCTCGACCTTGCGGGCGGGGAGCCGACCGTTCTGGCGCAAGTCGCGCCGCCGCCGGCGGGCGCCGTCGAGCCGAGCCTCGCCCATGTCGAGAGCTTCGACGGCGCGCAGGTTCCCGTCTTCGTCTTCGAACCCGCCGGCCCCGTCCCGCCCGGCGGGCGCCCGGCGCTGGCGATGGTCCATGGCGGGCCGGAATCGCAATACGCCGCGCACTGGCGGTCTGACGTGCAGCATCTGGTCCGCCGGGGATGGCTCGTCGTCGCGCCGAACGTGCGCGGCTCGACCGGCTACGGCCGCGACTGGCAGGCGGGCGACGACCTCGAGAAGCGCATGGACAGCGTGCGCGACCTCAAGGCGGTGCGCGACTGGCTCGCCGCGCGACCCGACGTGGACGCGGGGCGCCTCGTCGTCGCGGGCCAGTCCTATGGCGGGTTCATGGTGCTGGCCGCGATCACCGAGCATCCGCAGGACTGGCGGGCGGCGGTGGACTTCTACGGCATCGCCGATTTCAACAACCTGATGGCCACCACCGGGCCGTGGCGCCGCGCGCTGCGCGCCGTCGAGTATGGCGACCCCGACACGGAGGCCGGCCGCGCCCTGCTCGCCGCCCTCTCGCCGATGCGCAAGGTCGACCGCATCGAGACGCCGCTCTTCATCGCCCACGGCCTCGACGACCCCCGCGTGACGCCAAGCGAGAGCGAGATGCTGTTCTCCGCCCTGCGCGGGCTCGGCCGCGACGTCGAACTCGTCCGCGTTCCCCACGCCGGCCACGGCTTCACGCGGCTCGGCGACCGCCGCGCCGTCTACGGCGCCATGATGCGCTTTCTGGAGACGCGCCTGCGCTAGCGCAGGCGGCGCCTCAACCGCGCAGCAGGGCGTCCGCCGCGGCGACGAACACCTGCGCGCCAAGCGCGATGTCCGCCTCGGCGGTGTCCTCGGTCCAGTGGTGGCTGACGCCGCCGATGCTGGGCGTGAAGAGCATCCCCGTCGGCATGAGCGGCGCCATGTACTGCGCGTCGTGCCCCGCGCCGCTCGGCGTCGCCATCCACGCGCCGGGAGCGAGGCGCTCGGCGGCCGCCTCCAGCGCCCCGCGCACGCGCGGGTGCATGACGGCGGGCTCGCTCCGGCCCAGCGTCTCCAGCGTCGCCTGGCACGGCCCCGCGGCGTTAGCCTCCGCGACCAGCGCCGCAAGCCGCGCGTGCATCCGGTCGAGCGTCGCGCGGTCGGCGTCGCGGAACTGCAGCAGCATCTCCGCGCGGCCGGGGATGATGCTGGGGGCGCCGGGGTCGAGCGTGATCCGCCCCACGGTCCAGACGCTGTGCGGCCCGGCGACGGCTGGAAAGGCCGCCTCGACGCTCTGGTGGAAGCGCGTCAGCGCCGCGCCCGCGTCGCGCCGCGCGGCCATCGAGGTGGTGCCGGCGTGGTTCTGCTGACCGTCGAAGGTGATCTGGTACTGCCAGATCGCGACGATGCTGGCGACGACGCCGACGCGCAGGCCGGCGCGCTCAAGCCGGTCGCCCTGCTCGATATGGGCCTCCAGAAAGGCGCGGTGGCGGCCCTTCTCGACCTGCGCGCGCGGCAGGCCGGCGAGGCCCGCCTCCGCCAGCGCCTCGCGCAGCGGCCGGCCGTCGGTGCGGTTGCGCGCGGCGTCGATCTCGGCCTCGGTCAGCGCGCCGGTGAAGGAGCGGCTGCCGAGGAAGTGGCCGAAATGGCCCTCCTCGTCGGCGAAGGCGATCACGTCGACGCCGGCCCCCGCCGCGACGAGTTCGGGGTCCTCCGCCGCGGCGCGCGCGGCCTCCAGCGCGTAGACGACGCCCAGCGCGCCGTCGAGCCAGCCGGCGTGGTTCTGGCTCTCCAGATGCGAGCCGGCGAGCAGCTTCGGTCCGTCGCCCGGCGCGCGGCCGAAGACGCTGGCGATCCCGTCGATCGAGGCCTCCGCGCCGGTCGCGCGAAGCTGTTCGACGAGCCAGCGCCGCGCCTCCATGTCCTGCGGCGACAGCGTCGGGCGATGCACGCCCGTCCTGTAGGCGCCCATCGCGCGCAGCGTGTGGAGATCGCGCAGCACGCGCTCCGGGTTCGCCCTCGCCATCGCGTCGGTCCTCCCTGCTCGCTCGCGCCGGAACGCCCTCTCGCCCGCCCCGGTCGCAGGCGCACCTCACCACGACGCCCGACCGAGGGGAACCGCGAGGGGGGCTCGATCCATCGAACGGGCAGGGCGGGGGCTCGGCGCCCGAAAAGCGGGCTGGGGCCGGCCGCGGCGCCGCAACGGCGGACTTGCGCCTATCGCTGGAGGCGGCGCTGCGGCTAGCCTGTCTGCGAATCGCACCGGAGGCTGACAGAGTGCCTGCTTCGCTGGCCGCCGACATCGGCGGCACCTTCACCGACGTCGTGGCCGAGCACGACGGCCGCCGCTTCACCGCCAAGGTCCTGACGACCCACGGGCGCCCCGAGGCCGCGGTGCTCGACGGCGCGCGACAGGTGCTGGACGCCGCGGGGATCGGCTTCGCCGACCTCGGCGCGGTCATCCACGGCGCCACGCTGGCGACCAACGCCATCATCGAGCGCAAGGGCGCCCGCACGGCGCTGATCGCGACCGAGGGCTTCCGCGACGTCGTCGAGATCGCCGACGAGAGCCGCTACGACCAGTACGACATCGACATCGAGAAGCCCGCGCCCCTCGTCGCCCGCCCGCTGCGCTTCACCGTCCCGGAGCGCGTCGACGTGACCGGCCGCGCGCTGCTGCCGCTCGACGAGGCGGCGGTGCGCGCCGTCGCGCCGGAACTCGTCGCGCAGGGCGTCGAGGCGGTCGCGGTGAGCTACATCCACGCCTACGCCAACCCCGCCCATGAGCGGCGGACCCGCGAGATCCTCGCCGAGGTCGCGCCCGGCCTGCCGGTGTCGCTGTCGAGCGAGGTCTGTCCCGAGATCCGCGAGTACGAGCGCACCTCCACCACCATCGCCAACGCCTACGTGCAGCCGCTGATGGCGGGCTATCTGACGCGGCTGCGCGCGGCGCTGGAGGCGCTCGGCTGCCCGGCGCCGCTGTGGCTGATGACGTCCGGCGGGCATCTCACCAGCGTCGAGACCGCCTGCCGCTTTCCCGTGCGGCTCGTGGAGTCCGGCCCCGCCGGCGGCGCGATCCTCGCCGCCCATGTCGCGCGGGAGCGCGCCGAGCCGCGCATCCTCTCCTTCGACATGGGCGGCACGACCGCCAAGATCTGCTTCATCGAGGGCGGGGCCCCGCTGACCTCGCGCAGCTTCGAGGTCGACCGCTCGGCGCGGTTTCTCAAGGGCAGCGGCCTGCCGATCCGCATTCCGGTGATCGAGATGATCGAGATCGGGGCCGGCGGCGGCTCCATCGCCCGGCTGGACGCCACGCGCTCCATCGCGGTCGGGCCGCAGAGCGCGGGCTCCGAGCCTGGGCCGGCCTGCTACGCCCGCGGCGGCGTCGAGCCCACGGTGACGGACGCGGACGTCGCGCTCGGCCGCATATCGCCGGAGCATTTCGCCGGCGGCGCCCTGACGCTGGACGTCGCCCGCGCGGGCGCGGCGCTCGCCGAGGCGCTCGGCAAGCCGCTCAACCTGCCGCTGGAGATGGCCGCGCACGGCGTCTCCGAGATCGTGGACGAGAACATGGCCAACGCGGCGCGGGTGCACGCCGCGGAGCGGGGCGTCTCGCTGGAGGGGCAGACGCTGGTCGCCTTCGGCGGCGCTGCGCCGCTGCACGCCGCGCGCATGGCCGAGAAGCTGGGGCTGCGGCGCGTCATCGTGCCGGCCGACGCAGGCGTCGGCTCGGCGCTGGGCTTCCTGCGCGCGCCGGTGGCGTTCGAGCTGGTGCGCAGCCTCTACATGCGGCTCGACGCCTTCGACGCCGCCCGCGCGAACGCGGTGCTCGACGCGATGTCGGCCGAGGCGCGGGCGCTGGCGCAGGGCGCGCCGCGGCTGGCGGAGGCGCGGCAGGTCTTCATGCGCTACTGCGGGCAGGGCCACGAGATCGCGGTGGACCTCCCTGACGGCCCGCTCGGCGCGGATGCGCCCAAGGCGCTGCGCGCGGCCTTCGAGCGCGCCTACGCCGAGCAGTTCGAACGCGTCATCCCCGGCGCCGCCATCGAGGCGCTCAACTGGTCGGTCACGGTCCATGCGCCGCAGGCCGCGCCGGCCCGCGCGCCCGCCGTCCAGCCGTCGGCCGCGCCCGAGCCCATCGGCGCGCGCGACGTCTTCGACAGCGCCGCGCGCGCGCCGCGGTCGGTGCCGATCTACGCGCGCGAGAGCCTGGCCCCCGGCGCACGCGGCGCAGGCCCTGCGCTGATCGTGGAGCCGGCGACCTCGACCTACGTCACCGAGCGCTTCGACTTCTCCGTCGACGGCGGCGGCGCGCTGGTGCTCGACCTGAGGAGGGACGCGGCGTGAGCCTTTCGCCCATCGATCTCCAGATCATGTGGTCCCGCCTGATCTCCGTGGTGGAGGAGCAGGCGCAGACCCTGATGCGCACCGCCTTCAGCCCCATCGTGCGCGAATGCGGCGACCTCTCGGCGGGCGTCTTCGACGCCGAGGGCCGGATGCTGGCGCAGGCCGTGACCGGCACGCCCGGCCACGTGAACTCCATGGCGGAGTCGGTGAAGCACTTCATCGCGCGCTTCCCGCCCGAAACCATGAAGCCGGGCGACATCTACATCACCAACGACCCGTGGATGGGCACCGGCCACCTCAACGACTTCGTGCTGACGACCCCCGCCTTCCACAAGGGCCGGCTCGTCGCCCTCTTCTCCTGCACCAGCCACCTGATGGACATCGGCGGCATCGGCTTCGGGCCGGACGCGACCGACGTCTTCATGGAGGGGCTCTACATCCCCTTTCTCAAGCTCGCCGAGGGCGGGCGGATGAACGAGACGCTGCTGGCGATGATCCGCGCCAACACCCGCCTGCCGGTCGACACAGAGGGCGACGTCTACTCGCTCGCCGCCTGCAACGACGTCGGCTGCCGGCGGCTCTCGGCGATGATGGACGAGTTCGGGCTGGAGACGCTGGACGACCTCGCCGCCCACATCCTCGCCCGCTCGCGCGAGGCCGTGCTGCGCGAGGTCGCGGCGCTGCCCAAGGGGACGTGGCGCAACGAGATGACGGTGGACGGCTACGACGCGCCGGTCACGCTTGCTGCCTCGGTGACGGTGAGCGACGCCGGCGTCCACGTCGACTACGCCGGCACCAGCCCCGCCTCCAGCCGCGGCATCAACGTGCCGCTCTCCTACACCACGGCCTACACGGTGTTCGGGCTGAGCTGCCTCGTCGGCGGGCGCATCGCCAACAACGCCGGATCGCTGGGGCCGCTGACCGTCTCCGCGCCGGAGGGCTGCATCGTCAATGCGCTCAAGCCGCGTCCGGTCGCCTCGCGCCACGTCATCGGCCAGATGCTGCCGGACGTGGTGTTCGGCGCCCTGCGCCAGGCCGCGCCCGACCGCGCGCCGGCCGAGGGCACATCGTGCCTGTGGAACCTCAACGTGCGCGGCGTCGCCGAGAAGGGCGAGAGCGGCAATTACGGCTT
This sequence comes from uncultured Rhodobacterales bacterium, assembly GCA_964352995.1. GTDB lineage: Bacteria > Pseudomonadota > Alphaproteobacteria > Rhodobacterales > Rhodobacteraceae > Rubrimonas. The sequence continues at coordinate 273 of CAYGUQ010000171.1, read as the reverse complement.
CACCATGGCCGTGACCTCGAACGGCGGCACCGGCGCCCGGCCGGCGCGCGACGGGCTGTCTGCCACCGCCTACCCGTCAGGCGTCAAGGGCACGCCGGTGGAGATCGCCGAGGCGATCACGCCGCTGGTGTTCTGGCGCAAGGAGTTACGGCCCGACAGCGGCGGGCCGGGCCGCACCCGCGGCGGGCTCGGCCAGATCATCGAGGTCGAGAGCCGCATCGGCGCGCCCTTCGACCTGCTCGCCGCCTACGACCGCATCGACCACCCTGCGCG
>CAYGUQ010000170.1:0-8326 GCA_964352995.1 uncultured Rhodobacterales bacterium | reverse complement strand
CCACGCCCTTGGCGAGCGCCTGCTCCTGCTCCCACAGGCTCGCGCTCATGCGCTCCCGGCCCCGGCGATAGACGATCGTCACATCCTCCGCGCCGAGCAGGCGCGACTGCGCCGCGGCGTCGACGGCCGTCATGCCGCCGCCGATCACGACCACGCGGCGCCCGACCGGCAGCGCCGAGAGGTCGTCGCTCTGGCGCAGCTCGGCGATGAAGTCGACCGCGTCGCGCACGCCTGCGAGGCTCTCGCCCTCCGCCCCCAGCCCGTTGACGCCGCCGAGGCCGACGCCGAGAAACACCGCGTCGAACCCCTCGCGCAGTTCGTCGAGGGTCAGGCCAGCGCCCAGCGCCCTGCCCGTCTCGACCGTGATCCCGCCAATGGCCAGCAGCCAGTCCACCTCCGCCTGCGCGAAGCCGTCGGGCGTCTTGTAGGCGGCGATGCCGTATTCGTTGAGGCCGCCGGGCTTCGGCCGCGCCTCGAAGATCGTCACGTCATGGCCATGCGTCGCGAGCCGGTGGGCGCAGGCGAGCCCGGCCGGCCCGGCGCCGACCACCGCGACGCGGCGCCCCGTCTCGGCCGCCCGCGCGAAGGGCTGCGGCCCGGCGGCCATCAGCGCGTCGGTGGCGTAGCGCTGGAGGCGGCCGATCTCCACCGGCTGGCCCTCGGCGGCCTCGCGCACGCAGGCGCCTTCGCAGAGGGTCTCGGTCGGGCAGACGCGGGCGCACATGCCGCCGAGGATGTTCTGGCCCAGGATGGTTCGCGCCGCCGCCTCCGGCAGACCGGTCTGGATCTGCCGGATGAAGAGCGGGATGTCGATCGCCGTCGGGCAGGCGGCGACGCAGGGCGCGTCGTGGCAGAAATAGCACCGGTCTGACGCGACCAGCGCCTCGTGCGCGCCAAGCCTCGGATGCGCATCCCCGAAGTTCCGCGCGATCGCCTCGTTCGGCAACCTGCCCGCGGCGATGCCTGGGGTCAGCAGCGGCGCTGTCATCCTTTGATCCTCCCGCGTGGCGACGCCGTCGACGCTGGCGGGGCGGCAAAAGTTTATCAACCGGAAAAATTTCAGACTGAACTGCTCGGAAAAGCGCCCGGCAACCTTGACTGTTTCACTCGGAAAACGTCAGTGTGCGCCCGCGCGGTCTCGATCCGGCAGGTTCGGGCCGCAGTCGCAATACAGGGAGAAGACCCCATGACGTCCGCCACCGCAGGCCGCAGGGCCTCCGCCGCCGCCCTTCTGGTCGCGCTCGCCGCGCCGGCTTTCGCCGAGGGCGAACTCAACCTCTACTCCGCGCGCCACTACGACACCGACGAAGCGCTCTACAGCGACTTCACCAAGGCCACCGGGATCACGATCAACCGCATCGAGGCCGGCGCCGACGAGCTGTTCGAGCGCATCCGCGCCGAGGGCGCCAACAGCCCCGCGGACGTCTTCCTCACGGTGGACGCCGGCCGTCTCTGGCGCGCCGCGGACGCCGGCATCCTCGCGCCCGTCGAGAGCGAGGTCCTCGAGCGCCGCATCCCCGCCTACCTCCAGCACCCCGACAACCTCTGGTTCTCGTTCAGCCAGCGCGCGCGCATCTTCTTTTACGACAAGGAGGCGGTCGACGCCCCGCCGCTGACCTACGAGGCGCTGGCCGACCCGCGCTACGAGGGGATGATCTGCGCCCGCTCCTCCTCGAACATGTACATGCTGTCGCTGATGGCCTCCATGATCGCCCACCACGGCGAGGAGGAGGCCCTGGCGTGGGCCGAAGGGCTGAAGAACAACCTCGCCCGCGAACCGCAGGGCGGCGACACCGACCAGCTGCGCGGCATCGTCTCCGGCGAGTGCCCCATCGCCGTCTCCAACACCTACTACTTCGCCCGCGCGCTCGCGACGAACGTCGACGGGCTGACCGAGGGCGTCGAGAAGATCGGCTGGGTCTTTCCCAACCAGGCGGATCGTGGAACCCACGTCAACGTCTCCGGCGCCGGCGTCCTCAAGAACGCGCCGAATCGCGAGAACGCGGTGAAGTTCCTTGAGTATCTCGCCTCCGACCAGGCGCAGAAGTACTTCTCGGACGGCAACTACGAGTATCCTGCGGTTCCCGGCGTCGGCCTCGGCGCGGCGGTCGCGGAGCTCGGCCTCTTCCGCAGCGACAACCTCAACCTGTCGGCGCTCGGCGAGAACCAGGCCGCGGCCGTGCGGCTCTACGATCAGGCCGGCTATCGCTGAGCCGGTCCGGAGCCGACGTCGACCGACCTGACAGGATCCCGCGCCCGGCGACGGGCGCGGGATCGCCGTTCAAGGCGGAGGCTCAGTCGCCGCGCGCCGGCACGCGGCGCAGGAACGTCCGATCCTCGCGCAGCAGGAACCTCTCCGCCTGCGCGAAAGCGTAGTTCTCCCGCCCGACCGGGTCCGCCGCCAGGCGGGCGCGATAGGCCTCGTAGGCGGCGAGACTCGGCACGGAATAGACCCCGTAGGCCAGCGTGCTGGAGCCCTCGTGCGGCGCGTAGTAGCCGAGCAGATCGGCGCCGCAGCGGGGGATAGCCTCCCCCCAGGCGGCGGCGTAACGCTCGAACTCGGCCTTTTTGGCGGGGTCGATGTGGTAGCGTATGAAGCAGGTGATCATCGCGGGCTCCCGGTTTCGGAGCGCCATCCTCGCCCGACGCCCGGCCCGGATGCTTCGCTCCCGGTCGAAGCCTCCAGCCGCAGGGGCGCCGACGCCGCCGCCGCGCCTCGCCGCCTTGTCCCTGCCGTGACCCGGTTGTATAGCGCAGGCGCCGCACCGGTCGCGGCTGTCGAGACGTTCTGATGCCACGCCCAAACCCCCGCCTTGTCATGAAATTCGGCGGCACTTCGGTGCGAGACCTCGCGCGCATCCGCAACGCGGCGCATAAGGTGCGCGCAGAGGTCGAGCGCGGCTACGACGTCGCCGTCGTCGTATCGGCGATGGCGGGCGAGACGAACAAGCTCGTCGGCTGGGTTCGCGAGGCCTCGGCCGGGCCAGAAGGCGGCGCCGCCTTCTACGACGCGCGCGAATACGACGCCGTCGTGGCCGCCGGCGAACAGGTGACCTCGGGGCTCATGGCGCTGACGCTGCAGCAGATCGGCGTACCGGCGCGCAGCTGGCAGGGCTGGCAGGCGCCGCTGCGCACCAACGCCGCCCATGGCGCTGCGCGCATCGAGGCCATCGACACCGAGGCGCTCGACCGCAAGTTCGAGGAAGGGCTGCACGCCGTCATCGCCGGCTTCCAGGGCGTCGCGCCGGACGGCCGCATCGCGACGCTCGGCCGCGGCGAAGGCGACGGCGGAGGTGTCGGAGCCGCCGCGGCGCTGGGGGCCGAGCGCTGCGACATCTACACCGACGTCGACGGCGTCTACACCACCGACCCGCGCATGGAGCCGCGCGCACGGCGCCTCGACCGCATCTCCTACGAGGAGATGCTGGAGTTGGCCTCGCTGGGAGCGAAAGTGCTCCAGACGCGTTCGGTGGAACTGGCGATGCGCTACAAGGTGCGGCTGCGCGTGCTGTCCTCCTTCGACGAGGGGCCCGGCACGCTGGTCTGCGACGAGGACGAGATCGGGGAGGACGTGATGGAGAGCCGTGTTGTCAGCGGCGTCGCCTTCCAGCGCGACGAGGCCAAGGTGACGCTGCTCGGCGTGGAGGATCGCCCCGGCGTGGCCGCGGCGATCTTCGGCCCGCTCGCCGAGGCGGGGGTGAACGTGGACATGATCGTCCAGAACATCTCCGAGGACGGCCGCACCGACATGACCTTCTCCACCTCCGAGGACGACCTGCCCAAGGCGCTCAAGGCGCTGGAGACGGCGCGCGAGACCATCGGCATGCGCGAGATCGTGTCGGACCGCGACGTCGCGAAGGTCTCGGTGGTGGGAATCGGCATGCGCAGCCATGCGGGCGTGGCGCAGAAGATGTTCGCCGCCCTCGCCAGCGAAGGCGTCAACATCAAGGTCATCACCACCTCCGAGATCAAGGTGAGCGTCCTGATCGACCGCAAGTATCTCGAACTCGCCGTTCGCGCGCTGCATGGCGCGTTTGGGTTGCATGCGGCCTGACGCGCACCGATAAGGCGAGGCTTGAATCAGGCCCGCGGCGCCAGGACGGCGCGGCGGGAGACCGGGAGATCTGGGGGCGGGAGACGCCGATGACGCCCACCGCTGGCGTTGGGTCGCGCGCGATGCTGCGACGGCTGCGCCAGGTCATGGCGGAGCCGGGCGACGGCCAGCAGCGACTCGACAAGATCACGCAGGTCATCGCGACCAACATGGTCGCGGAGGTCTGCTCCATTTATCTCCGGCGCGAACCGGGGATGCTGGAGCTGTTCGCGACGGAAGGCCTGCGCAAGGACGCCGTTCACAAGGCCGCCCTGCGCATCGGCGAAGGCCTCGTGGGGCGCATCGCCGAGCGCGCCACGCCGATCGCGACCGACAACGCGCCGGCCGCGCCGGGCTTCCAGTATCTCCCCGAGACCGGCGAGGAGGTCTACCGCAGCTTCTGCGGCGTGCCGATCCAGCGGCTCGGCAAGATCCTCGGCGTGCTCGTCGTCCAGAACACGACCCAGCGCATCTACGACGAGGACGAGGTCGACGCGCTCGAAGTCGTCGCGATGGTCATCGCCGAGATGGCCGAGAGCGGCGCGCTGGCCGCGGGGCGCGAGATCGAGCGCGGCAAGCGCGGGCCGCTCACGGCGCGCGGCGTCAGCGCCGCGGACGGCGCGGCGGTCGGCCACGTCCACCTGCACGACCCGCGCATCGCGATCGCCAACCCCATCGTCGACGACGTCCCGCGCGAGCGCGAGCGCCTGCGCGGCGCGATGCTGGCGCTGCAGGGCGAGGTCGACCGCCTGCTGGACACCGACCTGCTGAAGGGCGGCGGCGAGCACCGCGACGTGCTGGAGACCTACCGCATGTTCGCCCACGACAAGGGCTGGCTGCGGCGGCTGGACGAGGCCGTCGCCTCCGGCGTCGTCGCCGAGGTGGCGGTGGAGCGCGTCCAGTCGGCGGCGCGCGCCCGCATGGACCGGGTGGCCGACCCCTACCTGCGCGAGCGGCTCCACGATCTCGACGACCTCGCCAACCGGCTGCTGCGACTGCTCACCGGGGCCGAGGCGACGCCGCCGCCGGAGGACGCGATCCTCGTCGCGCGCTCCATCGGCCCGGCGGAGCTGCTGGAGCTCGCGGGCCGCGTGAAGGGCGTCGTGATGGAGGAAGGCTCCGCCGGCGGCCACGCCGCCATCGTCGCCCGCGCGCTCGGCGTGCCGATGATCGTGCAGGCTCACGGCGTCGTGGCCGAAGCCGAGAACGGCGACCGCGCCATCGTCGACGGCGACGAGGGCGTCGCGCATTTCCGCCCGGACGCCACCGTGCTCGACGCCTTCGGCGAGCGGCTGGCGCTGGAGGCGGAGACGCAGGCGCTCTACCGCTCGCTCCGCGACAAGCCCGCCCGGACGCGCGACGGCGTCTCGGTCAGCCTGATGATGAACGCGGGCCTCGCCACCGACATGCCCTCGCTCGTCGAAAGCGGGGCCGAGGGCGTCGGCCTCTACCGCACCGAACTGATGTTCATGGTGCGCGCGACCATGCCCGGACGCGACGCGCAGGAGGCCGTCTACCGCCGCATCCTCGACGAGGCCGGGGACCGGCGCGTCGTGTTCCGCACGCTCGACATCGGCTCCGACAAGATCCTGCCCTACATGCGGCGGATCGAGGAGGACAATCCGGCGATGGGCTGGCGCGCCCTGCGCTTCGGGCTCGACCGGCCGCGGCTGATGACGATGCAGCTTCAGGCGCTGCTGCGCGGCGCCGCGGGGCGGCCGCTCTCGGTGATGTTTCCCTTCGTCACCACGCTGGAGGAGTTCCGCAAGGCGCGCGCGCTGCTGCTGCGCGAGCGCGACCGGCAGGCTGCGCGCGGCCGTCCGGCGCCGGAGCGGCTGGAGATCGGCGCCATGCTGGAGACGCCGGCGATGGCCCACGCCCCGGACGCCTTCTTCCGCGAGGCGGACTTCATATCGGTCGGCGGCAACGACCTCAAGCAGTTCTTCTTCGCCGCCGACCGCGGCAACGAGCGGGTTCGGCGGCGCTACGACACGCTGTCGCCGCCCTATCTGGCCTTTCTGAAGCGCATCGTGACGCGGTGCGAGGAGAACGGGGCGTCGTTGAGCTTCTGCGGCGAGTCGGCAGGCAGGCCTGTCGAGGCGCTCGCGCTCGCGGCGATAGGGTTCCGCGCCTTCTCGATGCGGCCGTCGGCCATCGGCATGGTCAAGCGCGCGCTGCGGGCGGTGGTGCTGGCGGAGGCCGAGGCGCTCGTGTCGGCCGCCATCGCGGAAGGCGCGCCCACCGCGCGCCCGGCGCTGACGCGCTACGCCCAGGACTGCGGCGTCTCGATCTAGAAACGCAAAGCGCCCCGCTCCTGCGAAAGGAGCGGGGCGCGGAGCGCGTCGCCAGATGGCGCGGTCGCCTCAGAAGCGGAAGTCGTAGGCCAGCGTCAGCGAGATCACGCCTTCCTCGAGGTCGCGGTCCTCGACGATGTCGTAGGCGAGCTTCGCGTTCACGCCGAAGATCGACAGGCCGACTTCCGGGCCGGCGAAGAAGCCGCCCTTGCCGCTGCCGTCGATCGTCATGTAGCCCGCGTTGACGCCGACATAGGGCAGGACGCCGCCGCCGAGGCCGTACTCGCTGAAGTAGTAGTCGCCGCCGACCGCCCCGCGGAAGCCGAGACCCTCGTCCTCGGCGTCGAGGTTCCAGAACAGCGCCGTTTCGCCGGTGAGAGCGACGTTCGGCGTGGCGAAGTAGGTCGCGGTCAGGTTGCCGCCGAGAAAAACGCTCTCGTCGCCGTCCTGCATGTTGTAGCCGACATACGGGCCGAGGCCGATGGCGATGCGGCTCAGCGTCTGGGCGATCGGCTCGGGCGCCGTCGGCAGGACCGGCTGCGACACGCTGATCTCGACCCGGCGGTTCAGGGGCTCGACCGCGCCGTCCGCGGTCTGCACCGCAGGATCGGCCTCGCCGCGCCATGCGGCGGTGATCGCCGAACCGGGCACGCCGGCGGCCACCAGCGCGGCGACGACGCTCTCGGCGCGCCGACGCGACAGATCCTCGTTGTAGTCGGCCGCGCCGGAGGCGTCGGCGTGGCCGACAAGGCTCACGGCCGTCTCGCCCGTCGCGACGTAGTCCGCCGCGGCGGCGCTGACGATCGACGAGCCCTCGGAGCTCAGCCGCGCGCTGTCGAGCGCAAAGTACACGGTGTGGTCGGCCGCAAGGGCCGCCAGCGGCGCGCCGGAGCAAACCAACGCGATCGCAAATCCACGCACTCTCATGTCCACTGTTCCCTTCCCCTTGGCGGAATCGCCCAGACGAAAACCGGTTGCAAAAACGGTAATCACAACCTTCAGAACGCGGAAAGCGAGAAGAAGTTCCCGAACCGTCGATAGAGCCCGCGCCGTTGCGACAATGCCACCATGCGTTGCGGATCGACAACGCAGGCGGACGGAGACCCCGCCCGCCGCCCTTGCCCAACCGCCTCGCGGCGCCGAGGTCAGGCGAGCGCCGCGTCGCAGCGCTCGCAGGTCGCGGGATGGGCGTGGCGACCGACGTCGGGCAGCACGCGCCAGCAGCGGGCGCATTTCGCTCCCTCCGCAGCCGCGGCGATCACGGCGACGCCGGGAACCTCCGGCAGCGTGAAGGCCCCATCCGGCGCCGGCGCGTCCGTCACCGTGGCGGCGGAGGCGATCAGCAGTTCGGCCATGTCGGCCGAGGCGGCCGTCGCGCGCAGGGCGGCGTCCTCGACATGGATGACCGGCGCGGCCTCCAGCGCGGCGCCGATGCGCTTCTCGCGCCGCTCCACCTCCAGCGCGCCGAGCCCGACGCGGCGCACCCGGCGCAGCTGCGCCATGCGCGCCGCGAGCGCCTCGTCGCGCCACTCCGCCGGCGTCTCGGGGAACGTCTCCAGATGCACCGAGGCGTCCTCGCCGGGGAAGCGCGAGAGCCAGACCTCCTCCATCGTGAACACCAGCATTGGCGCGAACCACGTCGTCAGCCGCGCAAACAGCGCATCCATAACGGTGCGGCAGGCGCGGCGGCGCGGGCTGTCGGGCGCGTCGCAGTAGAGCGCGTCCTTGCGCACGTCGAAGTAGAACGCCGAGAGGTCTCCGGTCACGAAGTTGAAGAGCGCCGCGTAGGCCCGCTGGAACGCGTAGGCGCCGTAGGCCGCGCGGACCTCGGCGTCGAGTTCGGCCAGCCGGTGCAGCACCCAGCGCTCCAGCTCCGGCATCTCCGCCGGCGAGACGCGCTCCTCGGGCGCGAAGCCCTCCAGCGCGCCGAGCATGTAGC
>CAYGUQ010000169.1:6601-8329 GCA_964352995.1 uncultured Rhodobacterales bacterium | reverse complement strand
GCGGATCGCCGAGCGCGGCGAAGTCGAAGCGCTGCGGCAGCAGGCGCATCAGCCGCGGCGCTCCGGCGTAGAGCGCCACGCCCCCTGCGGCGGCCGCCGCGAGCAGGAGCCGCCGCCGCCCCCGGTCCGTCCTTCGGTCCGCCGCCGCTGCGCTCAATGGCTTGCAAAGACGGCCGAGGAGCCGTCGCGCAGCGCGAGCAGCGTGTCGAACGCGTCGCGCCGCTCGCCGAGCTCCATGCCCGGCGAGCCGATGGGCATGCCCGGAACGGCGAGCCCGAGCGCGTCCGGGCGCGTCTCCAGCAGCCTCGCGACGTCGGACGCAGGGACGTGCCCTTCCACGAAATACCCTGCGATCAGGCCGGTGTGGCAGGAGGCCAGCTCCGGGCGCAGCCCCAGCCGAGCCTTGTGCTGCGCAAGCGCTCCTGACGGCATGTCCTGCGTCTCCACGTCGAAGCCCGCGGCGCGCATGTGGTCGACCCAGGCGGCGCAACAGCCGCAGCCGGGCGACTTCGCGACCGTCATCCGCGGCTCGAAAGCCCCGGCGGCGGCGCGGCGGGTCATCAGGCAGGTCAGGGCCGCCCCGCCTGCGAGGGCGACGGCGAGAGCCTGGCGGCGGTTCAGTCTCGGCATGATCTCATCTCCCGGCTGGGCGACAGGATGCGCGCGGGTCTGAGGGACTGTCCATGTCCCGCCCGTTCAAGCCGCCGTGACTTCGGGCCGGCCGATCCGGTTCAGACCGCCCGGAAGTGCTTCGAAAGCCGCAGGCCCTGCGCCTGATAGGTCGAACCGATGTCGCGCCCGTAGAGGATCTCGGGGCGCTCCGCCATGCGCTCGTAGACGAGCCGGCCGACCGTCTGGCCGTGCTCCAGGGCGAAGGGGGCCTCGTGGCAGCGCACCTCCAGCACGGCGCGGGAGCCGGCGCCGCCGGCCGGCCCGTGGCCGAAGCCGGGGTCGAAGAAGCCGGCGTAGTGCACCCGGAACTCGCCGGCGACGGCCATGTAGGGCGCCATCTCGGCGGCGCAGTCGGGCGGAACATGCACGCTCTCGCGGCTGACGAGGATGTAGAAGGCGCCCGGATCGAGGATCACCTCGCCGGCGCGGCCGGGGCGCACGGGGTCCCAGAACTCCAGCGGATCGTAGGCGTCGAGCCGCCCGAGATCGATCAGCGCGCTGTGCCGCCGCGCCTTCCAGCCCACGACGCCGCTCATCGCGCCGGCGGCCTGCGCCGAGAGGTCCACGCTGAAGCCTATGCCGCCGTCGATCAGCGCCTCGCCGTCGACGAGGCCGAGCGCGGCGTGGATCGCGGCGTGCTCGGCGTCGTCGAGCCCGGCGACGCCCCTGCGCAGCCTGAGCTGGGTGAGGCGGTCGCCGGCCCGCGCCAGCACCGAAAAGGTGCGCGGGCTGATCTCGGCGTAGAGCGGCCCCGCGTAGCCTTCGGGCACGCGATCGAACTCCACGCCGCGGTCGGCGATGACGCGGGTGAAGACGTCGAGCCGCCCCGTGGAGCTCTTGGCGTTCGCCGCGCCGGAGACGTCCGCCGGCAGCGCGAGGCGCTCCATCAGCTCCACGACGTAGACGCAGCCGGTTTCCAGCACCGCGCCGGGCTCAAGGCTCATCTCGTGCATCGCGAAGTCGCTCAGCCGGTCGGCGACGCTTCGGCCCGCGCCAGCTTTCTCGCCGGCTGGATCTGTCCCGCGGCCAGCGGCGCGTCGGCGGCGACGGCGCCGG
>CAYGUQ010000169.1:0-6501 GCA_964352995.1 uncultured Rhodobacterales bacterium | reverse complement strand
CTCGCCGGCTGGATCTGTCCCGCGGCCAGCGGCGCGTCGGCGGCGACGGCGCCGGTCTCGGCGAGCGCGCGCAGCGCCTGCGAGGGCAGCACGCCCGGACTTGCCGCGACTTCGGCTGGAGCGTCGGAGCGGGTCAGGGGTCGGCCCCTCCATGCGAAGACGCCAGCGCCTTGCGGCGCTGGCGCGAAGTGGTCGGGCTAGCAGGATTCGAACCTACGACCTTCCGTCCCCCAGACGGACGCGCTACCAGACTGCGCTATAGCCCGTTGACGCCCGCGGTCTTAGCTGGGCCGCGCTGGCGGCGCAAGCGGCGGCGCACGCAACCGCCGCCGCGCCCGCGGCGACCTGTCGGGAGGCCCGAGCGAATCAGGAGGCCCGTGCGATGATCGACCGCCAGCACCTTGCGCTCATGCGCGAGATCGATCGGCAGGGCGGCCTGACGGCCGCCGCCGAGCGCCTCAACATGACCCAGTCCGCCGCCAGCCACGCCCTGCGCCGGCTGGAGGCCCAGACCGGCGTGACGCTCTGGCGGCGCGAGGGACGGCGGATGCGGCCGACTCAGGCGGGGCGGACGCTGCTCGACCTCGCGCGCCGCCTGCTGCCGCAGTTCGAGCGCGCCGACGCGGCGATGGCGGATTTCGCCAAGGGCCGCCGCGGCCTGCTGCGCATCGGCATGGAGTGCCACCCCTGCTACCGCTGGCTGCTGAAGGTGGTCGAGCCCTATCTCGTCGGCTGGCCGGACGTGGACGTCGACGTGCGGCAGGCGTTCCAGTTCGGCGGGCTCGACGCGCTGACCGACCACGAGGTCGATCTGCTCATCACGCCGGACCCGGTGGCGCGGCCCGGCGTCGGCTTCACCCCGGTCTTCGGCTACGATCTGGTGCTGGCGGTGGCGCGCGGCCATCCGCTCGCCGGCCGCGACCATGTCCGGCCCGAGGACCTCGACGACGAGGTGCTGATCACCTACCCGGTCGGGGCCGAGCGGCTCGACATCTACGCCCAGTTCCTCGGCCCCGCGCAGCGCCAGCCGCGCGCGCGCAAGGAGATCGAGACCACCGACATCATGCTCCAGATGGTCGCCGCCGGCAGGGGCGTGGCGCCGCTGCCCGACTGGCTGCTCGCCGAGTACGCCGCGGCGCTGCCCATCGTCGGCCTGCCGCTCGGCCCCGGCGGCCTGCGCAAGAGCATCCATGTCGGCCTGCGCGACGAGGACGCCGCGCTCGACTACGTCGCCGGCTTCATGGCCCAGGCCGCGCGCGTCGGCGAGGCGGCCTGAGGCGGTGCGGGTTCAGGCGGCACAGCCGCGCGCAAGGCCGCATACTACGGGTCGCAGAACCACGGCGGGCCGTGCGAAGCATGCCGGAGGTCAGGAAGGCGACGGCTCATGCCTTCCATGCTTGGAGACTTGCTTCTCTCGGAGCTACTTGGCCGCTATTCTTCGCGGACGATGCGATCCTCGGAAACATTGCGGGCCTTGAGGTGGTCGGCGACGCCTTCCTCCATCTTCGGCGGACCGCAGACGTAGAAACGTCGGTCGTAGTCGGGGATGACGTCGTCGAGCAGGCTCGGCTCAAGACGTCCCGCACGGTCGGCGTTTTCGCCGTCATCGGTCACGAAGACGGTCTTCAGGCCCTGCATCTGCTCGAACTGCGGGCGCAGAATGATGTCGCGATGCGTGGCGTTGGCGAAGACGAGGATCGAGCCGTCGAGCTTCCCCTCGCCGGACAGATGCTCGATGACGGCGATGAAGGGCGTGATGCCGGCGCCGCCGGCAAGGAAAACGCCGGGCCCCTTCGGCTCGATAGCCCCCCAGGCGTCGCCGATCGAAACGCGGTCGCCAGTCTCCAACGACCAGAGCCTTTTCGTGACGCCATCGTGGTCGAAATAGCTCTTGATGGTGAACGCCAGAACGTCGGCGTCGGGGTGACTCGTGAACGTGAAGGGCCTGCCTTCTTCGCGCCATCCGTCCTGATCGAGAGCTAGCTCGGTCGCCTGACCGGGCGTGAAGCGATAGTTCTCCGGCCGCGTAAAAACGTATCGCTTCGTATCCGGCGTCAGCTGAACGCTGTGCAACAATTTCAGGTCGTGTTTCATCTCGATACCTCAGCCGTCCTTGTCTGCGGCGACTCCCGACGGAGATCTGCGCCGCCGACGCAGACCTGCGCGCCGAATGCGGCGCATCCGCAGGATTGAGTCGCAGCTTTCCATCAAGCGTGCAGAGATTGAACGTAGAGGAACGCGCCAAGGTTCCCCTCGCTGTCGGAGGGCGCTCGCATGACCGACGTTTCGTGCTTGGGGCGTTGCGCCGGCGCAGCGGCGTTCGCCCCTCCGCGGTCAGAGGTAGCTCGCGACGATCTCCGCCATGCGCTCCGACCCCAATACAGGCGGCAGGAGCGTCAGCACCTTCCCGTCGGCGCCGACGAGATAGATGAAGGAGCCGTGGCTGTAGACAGGCTGGCCGGCGGGGTCCTCGAAGGCGACCTCGGCGGAGACCTGGAAGGCGCCTCTCGCCGCCGCCAGCGCCGTCTCGTCTCCGGTCAGCGCGACAAGCCGGGGATGGATGCGGGGGGCGGCGGCGGCGAGCGCCTCCGGCGTGTCTCGCGCGGGGTCGACCGTGATCAGAACCGGCGCGACTTCCGCGGCGCGGTCCCCGAGCAGGTCGAGCGTCTCGGCCATCCGCGGCAGCGCCACCGAGCAGATCGCCTCGCACTGCGCGTAGCCGAAGAAGAGCAGCATCGGCCGTCCCGCGAAATCGGCCTCGGTGCGGCGCGCGCCGGTCTGGTCGACCAGGTCGAAGCGCGCCGCGATCGTCACCGGAAAGGGAGACGGGGCCGCGAGGGCCGCCGCCTCGGCCGGGTCGGCGTGGACGACGCCGTCATGGGCGCCCGCCTTCGCCGCCGCCAGCGCCGCGAGGCTCGCCAGCGCGAACAGCAGCGCCGCGCCGCGGCGCATCATTCGAAGAGATACGCCTTGAACGCGGCGTCCTCCTCCAGCCCGAGCCCGAGATAGCCGTCGCGCGCGATCAGCGCCTGCACGCGGCGGTCCTTCCTGAACCACGGGCCTTCCTCGCCGGCGGCTTCGGGGTTGCGCGCGGCCCAGGCGTCGGTCCAGCGGTTCGCTGGGGAGAACTCCGCCTCGCCCAGCCTGCGGATGCGCTGGAGGTGATATGCTTGGAACGCGTTGGCCGCGTCGTCCCCGACGAGGTTGCCGTCCACTTCGACCGTCTCGCCGCAATAGGGCAGCAGGTCGTCGACGGCGCCGTTGAAGAGCGGCTGCGCGTTCTTCAGCACGGGCACGATGGCCTGATCGGCCGAGCGCAGCAGGGCGAGCTGGCGGGCGCCGCCGCCGCAGTCGGCCGGGCAGTCGCCGGTGAGCTCGCAGAGCGTGTCGACCACGCGGGCCTCGAAACGCGCCGGCTCCTCGCCGGTCAGATTCCAGGACTGCGCCTCCGACCCCGCCGAGAAGCGGCCCTCCTGCGCCAGCGCGGGCGCGGCGAGAAGGGCGAGGATCGCCAGCGCCCTCATTTCTGCGGCTCCGGGATCGCGAAGGGCGGGATGACGTCGAAGTCCTCGTGGCTGCGGTTGACGACGCCGAGGTTCTCCACCACCCGATCGACGATCAGGTAGTTGACGCCGTCGCGGACATGCAGCGCGCCGTCGGCCACGAGCCGGTCGCTCTGCACTTCGAGGATCGCGTCGCCGCCGGTGACGGCTTCGTCGCCTTCCCATTTCAGCACCATGTAGACCGTCCCGTCGTCGGCCAGCAGGCCCACCGGAATGCCCCCCGCCGCGCACCACAGCGCGCAGGTGTGGTGCGCCGAGCCGGTGACGCTCTCGGGAAATCCCATGACGCCGGAAAAGTAGCACCACGTGTCGATCATCTCGCCGCCGACCTGCACCCGCTCGACCGCCCTGGCCGGCCCCGCGAGCGCCAGCGCGGCCAGTCCCGCGCCAAGTCCCGCGCCCAGAAAGCCCCTCGTCGTCGCGTTCATCGCCCCCCCTCCTTCGCCGCTCTCGGTCAGCATAGCCGCGTATCGCGGCGTCCGCGCGTCACCGATGCGCGACCGGTCCCGTGATGCGGCGTGAGAGGGTGCGGCTTAAGGCCCCGCCGACGCGCTTGACGGCCGCGCGGGCGACCTGTCATCACGGTCTCGCGAACGGTTCCGGCGGGCGAGAGCGCGCTGGATGAAAAGGGAACGCGGTGCGGCCTCGCAGGGGCCCAAGCCGCGGCTGCCCCCGCAACTGTAAGCGGCGAGCGCGCCCCGAACGCGCCACTGGAGCCCCCGAGCGGGGCGCCGGGAAGGCCGGGGCGAGGCTGTGACCCGCGAGCCAGGAGACCTGCCGTCCGCGGTCACCCCATCCCTGTGCGGGGCGCGCAGGGTGAGCGGCTCGCCCGCAGCGGTGATGTCTCGTCGCCGTTCGCGCGCGGGCTCGCCCCGATGCGTCGGACAACGTCATGTCCGCCGGCCCGGCCTCGGCGCCGCCCGGCTCGCAAAGGGGGCTCGCGTGCAGCGAATCCGTCCCGTCCTCGTCGCTCTCGCCGTCGTGGCGCCCGTCGCAGCGGCCGCTCAGCAGTCCGTCACGCTCGACCCCGTGGTCGTCACCGCCACGCGGTCTCCGCTTGAGCGGGCGCGCACCGGCTCATCCGTCTCGGTGCTCACCGCCGAGGACATCGCCGAGAATCCGGCGCCCACGCTGAACGAGACGCTCGACCGGCTGCCCGGCGTCTCGATCGCCACCCGCGGCGGACCCGGCACCGCGGCCAGCGTCTCGGTGCGCGGATCGAACCTGCCCAACCTCGCCGTGAGGGTCGACGGCATCGAGATCACGGACCCCAGCCAGCCGCAGGTCGCCGCCGACCTCGGCCTGCTGCTGCCCGGCGACGCGACGCGCATCGAGGTGCTGAAGGGGCCGCAGAGCGCGCTCTACGGCGGCGAGGCGGTGGGCGGCGTCATCGAGGTCACGACGGCGCGCGCCCGCGGGACCGGCGCCGGCGTCGAGAGCTTCTTCGAGGCGGGATCGTTCGAGACCGTCTCGGGCGGCGCCAGCGTCGGCGCCGGCATGGAGCGCTGGGACTTCACCGTCTCCGCGCTCGGCTTCGGCACTGACGGGATATCCGCGGCGAGGAACGGGACCGAGGAGGACGGCGCGCGCAACCTCACCTTCTCGGGGGCCGGGTCGGTCGATCTCGCCGACTGGCTCACGGTAGGCGGCGCGGCGCGGCGGGTCGAGAGCCGCGTGGATTTCGACGGCTTTCCGGCGCCGGCCTTCACGCTGGCCGACGAGGACAACGTCTCCGAGACCGACCTGCTCGCCGGCAGGCTCTTCGCCCGCGCCGCGCTGATGGGCGGGCGGCTGACGCAGGAAGTCTCGGCGCAGGCCGTCGCCATCGACCGCTTCAGCGACAGCGAGACGCTGGAAAGCCGCTTCGAGGGCGACCGCGTGAAGCTCGAATATCTCGGCATGTTCGAGGCGGCGCCCGCCGTCGACCTCATCTTCGGCGCCGACTGGACGCGGGAGGACATCGCGCTGAGCGACACCTTCAGCGTCGGCGAGACGAAGGCCGACAGCGAGATCGCCGGCGGCTTCGCCCAGGTGGTCGTCTCGCCGCTGGAGGACGTGACCGTCACCGCCGCGCTGCGCCTCGACGAGCATTCCGAGTTCGGCGACTTCGCCACCTGGCGGCTCACCGCCGCGTGGGAGGCGGCGCCAGGCACGGTGCTGCGCGCCGCCGCCGGCACGGGCTTCCGCGCGCCGTCGAACTACGAGCTCTTCGCGCCGCCCTTCGCGCCGGGTTCGCCGCTGGGCAACCCGGACCTGCAGCCCGAGGAGACCTTCGGCTACGAGGCCGGCGTCGATCAGACCCTGTTGGGCGGCCGCGCGCAGGCGAGCCTGACATGGTTCGACAGCCGCACGACGGACCTCATCGAGTACGACCCCGCGCTCGGCTTCACCCAGCAGGACGGCGAGAGCGAGCGGCGGGGCGTCGAAGCGGCGGTCGTCGCCGGGCTGACCGACTGGGCGGAGCTCTCGGCGAGCTACACCTGGCTGCTGACCGAGGGGGCCGACGGGTTTCGGCTTCAGTTCGCGCCGCGCCACGACGTCGGCGCGCTGCTGACGCTGCGCCCGACCGAGCGGCTGCGGCTGGGCCTGAGCGCCAACTACCTCAGCGGCGTGCGCAGCGGGACGGACGACCTCGACCCGTTCCTCCTCGTCGGCGCCAGCGCGGGCTATGCGCTGACCGAAGCGGTGGAGGCGACGCTGCGCGTGGAGAACGCGCTCGATCAGGACTACGAGCGCGTGCGCGGCTACGGGACGGCCGGCGTTTCGGTCTTCGCCGGGCTGCGGGCGCGGTTCTGACGGCGATGGGGGCCCTCGCGCAGAACGCGGCGGCGATGCTGGCGGCGCTGGCGCTGGAGGCCGTCCTCGCCTGGCCCGAGCGGCTGCATCGGCGCGTCGGCCATCCCGTGACATGGGTCGGCGCGCCGATCGAGGCCCGCGA
>CAYGUQ010000168.1:0-8391 GCA_964352995.1 uncultured Rhodobacterales bacterium | reverse complement strand
GGCCCCTTCGTGCTGCTGAGCGACCTGCGCGCGCCGCTCGACGACGGCCTCGCCCACGCCGCGGGACGGGACTGCGTGCTCGGCCTGCGCCCCGAGGCGGTGCGCTTCGTGGAGGCCGGCGCGCCGGGCGCCGTGGCGGTGACGGTCGAGGCGGAGACGCCGCTCAACGAGAAGACCGTGACGCTGGTGACGACCAAGCGCGGCCGCGAGATCCTCGTCTCGCGCCCCGCCGGCAGCCCCGGCCCCGCCGAGGGCGCGGCGCACATCGCCGTGGACAGCGCCCACGCGCTGCTCTTCGACGCCGGGACCGGCGCCCGCATCGCGCCGCGAGAGACCACGCGAAGGGGGGCCGCGGCATGAACGCGCCGGCGCTGGAGCTCGACCGCGTCTCCAAGATCTACGGCGCAAAGGCCGCGAAGCCCGTCCGCGCCGTCGACGCGGTCAGCATGACGGTCGCGAAGGGGGAGATCGTGGCGCTGCTCGGCTCGTCGGGCTGCGGCAAGACCTCGACCCTGCGCATGGTGGCCGGTTTCGAGACTGTGAGCGAGGGCGTCGTGCGCATCGCCGACCGCGAGGTCAACCGCGTCGCGCCCGCCCGCCGCAACGTCGCGATGGCGTTCGAGGGCTATTCGCTCTATCCGCCCCTGACCGTGCGGGAGAACATCGCCTTCGCGCTGAAATCCGCCCGGCTGCCGCGCGAGGAGGTCGCGCGGCGCGTCGACGAGATCGCGAAGCTGCTGGAGATCGGACCCATTCTCGACCGCTATCCCGCCTCCATCTCCGGCGGCCAGCAGCAGCGCGCGAGCCTCGGCCGGGCGCTGATCCGCGAGGCCGACCTGCATCTGCTCGACGAGCCGATGGGCCAGCTCGAGCCGGCGCTGAGGGCGCTGCTTCGCGGGCGCATCAAGCATTTCATCAAGGAGCGGGGGCTGACCGCCATCCTCGTCACCCACGACCAGACCGAGGCGAACGCGCTGGCCGACCGCATCGCCGTGATGGAGGGCGGCGTGCTGCAGCAGTTCGCGAGCCCTGCGGAGCTGAAGGACCGCCCCGCCAACCTCTTCACCGGCACGTTCATCGGCGAGCCCCCGATGAACGTGTTCGAGGCCGAGGCGCGCGCCGAGGGCGAGGCCCTGCGGCTGGGCTTGGGCGATGGCGTGACGCTCGACTATCCCGCCGCGGGCTTCGAGCCCGCGGTGCGCGAGACGATCCTGCGGCGCGGCCGGGTGACGCTGGGCGTCAGGCCGCATGCGGTGCGGCTCGATCCCGCCGGCGCGCCGGCGGAGGTTACGGCCAACCAGTGGCTCGGCGACCAGTCCCACATCGCCGCCGCCTTCGCCGGCGGCGGCCTCGTCACCGTCGAGCACGACCGTGCGCGGCTCAGGCCCGGAGACCGCATCGGCGTGCGCTTCGAGCCCGCCGACCTGCACGTCTTCGACGGCGAGACCGGCGCGGCGCTGAGCCATGGCGGGAGGCCGGCGTGAGCGGGGAGGCGCCGGTCTTCATCGGGCTCGACGCCGGCACCTCCGTCATCAAGGCGGTGGCGTTCGAGGCGGACGGGCGCCAGATCGGCGTCGCGAGCCGGCCCAATTCCTACGCCGTGCTTGAGGGCGGCGGCGTCGAGCAGGACATGGCGCGCACCTGGGCCGACGCCGCGGCGGTGGTGAAGGCGCTGGTGGACCGCACGCCCGGCCTCGCCGCGCGCTGCGTCGGGCTGGCCGTGACGGGGCAGGGCGACGGAACGTGGCTCGTCGACGCGGAGGGCGAGCCGGTCCATGACGGCTGGCTCTGGCTTGACGGCCGGGCGGCGCGGGAGGCGCGCGAGATCGTCGCCGGCGAGGGCGGGGGCCTGATCTACGAGACGACGGGGGCCGGCGTCACCGTCTGCCAGATGCGCACGCAACTCCTGTGGATGAAGCGCCATGCGCCCGAGCTGCTGGCGCGCGCCGCGACCGCGCTGCACCCGAAGGAGTTCCTCTACCTGCGCCTGACCGGCGCGCGCGCGACCTGCCCGACCGAGGGCGTTTTCACCTTCGGCGACTTCCGCACCGGGGCCTACTCCGACGCGGTGATCGAGGCGCTGGGTCTGGAGGACCTCAAGCGCCTGCTGCCGCCCATCGTCGACGGCGCCAAGGCGGCGCATCCTCTGACCGCCGCGGCGGCGGCGGCGACGGGGCTGAAGCCGGGCCTGCCGGTGACGCTCGGCTATGTCGACGTGATGTGCTGCGCCTTCGGCGGCGGGCTGCACGACGCGGCCGCCCAACCGGGCATGACCATCCTCGGCTCAACCGGCATCCACATGCGGTTCGCGCCGGACGCCTCGGCGGTGAGCCTCAGCCCGGCGCGCACCGGCTACGTCATGGCGTTCCCCGGCGGAGCGCTCGCTCAGATGCAGCTCAACATGGCGGCGACGCTCAACATAGACTGGCTGCTCGACGCGGGGCGCGAACTGCTCGCCGCCCATGGCGTGACGAAGGACCGGGCGGAGATGCTGGCGGGGCTCGACGCCGCGGTCGCGGCGGCGCGGCCCGGCGCGGCGCTCTACCACCCCTACATCTCGCCGGCCGGCGAGCGCGGCCCCTTCGCCGAACCCGACGCGCGCGCGAGCTTCACCGGGCTCGCGCAGGGGACCGGCTGGTTCGACATGACGCGCGCGGTGTTCGAGGGCCTCGCCTTCGCCGCGCGCGACTGCTACGGGGCGATGGGTCCGGTCCCCGCCGAGGTGCGGCTTTCGGGCGGCGCCGCGCGCTCGGGCACGATGCGAAAAATCCTTTCCGCGGCGCTTGGCGCTCCGACCCGCGGCGTGGCGCGGGAGGAGGCCGGGGCGGCGGGGGCCTGCATGATCGCCGCGCTGCGCGAGGGTCTCCACCCCGACGCGCAGGCCTGCTCCGACGCATGGGTCGCGCCGCATCTGGGCGCGCTTGAGCCGCCCGACCCGGCGCTGGTCGAGACCTATGCGCCGCTCTTCGAGGCGTTCCGCGCCACGCGCGAGGCGCTCGCGCCCGCATGGACCGACCTCGCCGACGTCCGGAGGGGATCATGACCGTCGAGATCGCCGTGATCGGCGACCGCTTCATGCTGTCGTCGATGTTCGAGAGCGCCATCCGGGAGGCCTGCGGCGACGCCGTCTCCTGCCGCCTGCTCGACCTGCCGTGGCCCGACGAGCCGATGGAGCACGGCTACGCCCGGCCCGGCATGGACGGGCTGAAGGAGTACATGGGCGCGCCCGACGACGTCGTCGCCCATGTCGGCGACGCGCCGATCCTCGTGACCCATCTCGCGCCGCTGTCGGCGGCGATGTTCGACGCGATGCCGGCGCTGAAGCTCGTCGCAGTCTCGCGCGGCGGCCCGGTCAACATCGACATGGCCGCGGCGCGCGAGCGCGGCGTCACGGTGGTCAACACGCCGGGCCGCAACGCCTCCGCCGTCGCCGAGTTCACCCTCGGCGCCATCCTCGCCGAGACCCGCAACATCACCCGCGGGCACGACGCGCTGCGGCGCGGCGAATGGCGCGGAGACCTCTACCGCGCCGACGAGACCGGCGAGGAGCTGTCGGAGATGACCGTCGGCGTCATCGGCTACGGCGCGATCGGGACGCGGGTGGTGAAGCTGCTGCGAGCCTTCGGGGCGCGCGTGCTGGTGGCCGACCCCTACGTCCAGCTCTCGGCTGCGGACGCGGCCGACGGGGTGCGCCTCGTCAGCCGCGAGACGCTGCTGGCGGAGGCCGACGTCGTCACCTTGCACGCCCGCGTCACGCCCGAGACGACCGGCTTCATCGACGCGGGAGCCTTCGCCGCGATGAAGCCGGGCGCGATCTTCGTCAACACCGCCCGCGGCCCGATGGTCGACTATCCCGCGCTGACGGCGGCGCTGGAGAGCGGCCGCCTGCGCGGGGCGATGCTGGAGACCTTCGCGGTGGAGCCCGCCGGCCCGGACGAGCGGCTGCTGGCGCTGCCGAACGTCACGCTGACGCCGCATATCGCCGGCGCCTCGCTCAAGACCGTCAAGATCGCCGCCGCGCAGGCGGCCGAGGAAATCCGCCGCCGGCTTGCGGGCGAACCGCCGCTGAACCCCTGTTGAGGACGCCATGAAGAAAGACGAGCTGAAGCTCCGCGAGGAGATCATCGCCCAGGCCCGCTGGATGAACGCCAGCGGCCTCAACCAGGGCACCAGCGGCAACATCTCCGCCCGCCATGGCGACCGGATGCTGATCACCCCCTCCGCCACGCCCTATGACGCGCTTGAGCCGGAGATGATCGCGGCGATGCCGCTGGAGGGCGACTACGGCGCCTGGGAGGGGCCGCTCAAGCCCTCGACCGAGTGGCGCTTCCACCTCGACATCCAGCGCGCCAAGCCCGAGGTCGGCGCGGTGGTGCACACCCACTCGACCTATGCGACCGTGCTCGCCATCGCGGGCAAGTCGGTGCCGGCCTGCCACTACATGATCGCGGCCTTCGGCGGCATGGAGATCCGCTGCGCGCCCTACGCCACCTTCGGCACCAAGGCGCTGTCGGACCATGCGCTGACCGCGCTCGACGGCCGCACCGGCTGCCTGCTCGCCAACCACGGCATGATCGCCACCGGCGCGAGCCTCGCCAAGGCGATGTGGCTGGCGGTGGAGCTCGAGACCATCGCCAAGCAGTACTACATGAGCCTGCTGATCGGCGGGCCGAACCTGCTGAGCGAGGCCGCCATCGCCGACACCGTGAAGTCCTTCGGCAGCTACGGCCTGCAGGACGACGCGGGCAAGGCGAAGAAGGCCGCGGCGCCGGCGAAACCCGCGAAGGCGTCGGCCAAGGCCGGCAAGGGCAAATGAGCGCCGCGGGCGGCGCGGGCCTGAGCGGGGCTGCGTCGGGCGGCGCGGCTTCGGGCGGCGCGGCTTCGGGCGGGCCGGTCGACCTGCTCGTCGTCGGCGGCGGCGTCAACGGCGCCGGCGTCGCCCGCGACGCGGCCGGCCGCGGCCTGAGCGTGATCCTCTGCGAGAAGGGCGACCTCGCCGAGGGCACCTCCTCGCGCTCGGGCAAGTACATCCACGGCGGCCTGCGCTACCTCGAATACTACGAGTTCCGGCTGGTGCGCGAGGCGCTGATCGAGCGCGAGGTGCTGCTCGCCGCCGCGCCGCACATCACCTGGCCGCTGCGGCTGATCCTGCCGCACAGCCCCGAGCAGCGGCCGCGCTGGCTGATCCGGCTGGGCCTCTTCCTCTACGACAACCTTGGCGGGCGGAAGCGCATCCCGGCCACCAAGGGCCTCGATTTCCGGCGCGACCCCGAGGGCGCGGCGATCCGCGACGAGTTCCGCCGCGGCTTCGCCTACTACGACTGCTGGGTCGACGACGCGCGCCTCGTCGTCCTGAACGCGGTGGACGCCGCGCGGCGCGGCGCGGAGGTGCTGACGCGCACCCGCGTCGTCTCCGCCCGGCGCGAGGCCGGGCTGTGGCGCGCGATCCTGCGCGGGCCGGAGGGCGAGCGCGAGGTGACGGCGCGGGCGGTGTTCAACGCCGCGGGGCCATGGGTGGAGGAGGTCCTCGGCGCCGTCGCCGGCGTCAACGCGCAGCGCCATGTCCGGCTCGTGAAGGGCAGCCACATCATCGCGAAGAAGTGGTGGGACGGGCCGCACGGCTACGTGCTCCAGAACGACGACCGGCGGCTGATCTTCGTGAACCCCTACTTCGACGACCTCGCGCTGATCGGCACCACCGACATCCCCTTCGAGGGCGCGCCGGAGACGGTGACGGCCGGCGAGGACGAGGTGGCCTATCTCTGCCGCGCGCTGAACCGCTACTTCCGCCACCAGTTGACGCCCGGGGACGTGGTGAGCAGCTACTCCGGCGTCCGGCCGCTCTTCGACGACGACAGCGCCAAGGGCGCCTCGGCGGTGACGCGCGACTACGTGTTCGACGTGGACGGCGGCGACGACCGCGCGCCCATCGTCTCGGCCTTCGGCGGCAAGATCACCACCTACCGCAAGCTCGCCGAGCACGGCCTCCAGCGGCTGAAGCCGTTCCTGCCGCAGATGCGCGGCGACTGGACCGAGAGCGCGCCGCTGCCCGGCGGCGAAATGCCGGGCGCCGACTTCGATGCGTGGTTCGCCGGCTTCCGGGCCGCGCGGCCCTGGCTGCCGGAAGACCTCGCGCGCCACTACGCCCGCGCCTACGGAACCGACGCGGAGGCGCTGCTGGAGGGCGCGGCGGCGCTCGCCGACCTCGGCCGGCGCTTCGGCGGCCTGCTCTACGAGCGCGAGGCGCGCTGGGCGATGGAGCGCGAATGGGCCTGCGCGCCGGACGACGTGCTGCTGCGCCGCAGCAAGCACGGGCTGTTCCTGACCGAGGCGGAGAAGGCGGGTTTCGCGGAGTGGTTCGCCGGTCAGCGGGTCGCGGCGTGAGCGCGGCGCAGACCTTCGCGGCGCTGCGGGCCGACCCCGCCTTCGCCGAGCTTCGGGCCGTGTCGGCTCGGCTCGGCGCCGATCCGCTGCAGGTGCAGGGCGCCGGCGGCAACACCTCGCTGAAGCGCGGCGACGCCATGCTGATCAAGGCGTCGGGCCTCTGGCTCGCCGAGGCGGAGACGCGCGACGTCTTCGTCCCGGTGGACCTCGCGGGCCTGCGCGCGGCGGTCGAGCGGGACGACCCCGGCGCGGAGGCCGCGCTCGACCATGTGCCCGCCGAGGCCAATCCTGGCGGGCTGCGCCCCTCCATCGAGACGACGGTGCACGCCGTCTGCCCCGCTCCGGTGGCGCTGCACACCCACTGCGTTGCGACCATCGCCGTCGCGATGCGGGCGGACGGCGAGGCCGTCGCCATGGCGGCGCTGGGCGGTCTCGGCGCGGTCTGGGTTCCCTACGTCAAGCCCGGCCTGCGGCTGGCGCGCGAGATCGCGGCGCGGCTGAAAGCCGACACGCGGCTGATCGTGCTCGGCAATCACGGGATCGTCGCCTGCGCCGACGCGCCGGGCGAGGCCGCGGCGCTGCTGGCCGAGGCGGCGGCGCGGCTGGCGCCGGCGGCCATTCTCGACGGCGCGGCGCCGGCGCCCGCGCTCCCGGAGGCGCTGCGGGGGAGCGGGTATCGCCCGCTCGACGCGCCCGCGACGCAGGCGCTGGCGCTCGATCCGGCCAGGCTCGCCCGCGCGGCGGCGGGATCGTTCTGGCCGGACCACGTGATCTTTCTCGGCCGCGGGCTCGCCTGCGCCCTGCCGGGCGAGACGGCGGCTCAGGCGGCGGAGCGGCTGGGCCGACCGGCGCTGCTGTTCCTGCCCGGCCTCGGCGCCGCGGCGCGCGAGGACGCCTCCGCCGGCGCGCTGGCGCTTGCGGCCTGCGTCGGCGACGTCTTCGCGCGGGCGGCGGAGGGCGCGGCGTTCAGGCCCTTCACGGCCGGGGAAGAGGACGCGCTGCTGAACTGGGACGCTGAGAAATATCGCCAGAGCCTCGACGCAGGGGGCGCCGCGTGAGCGGCGATCTGGCGCTCGGGATCGACCTCGGCACCGGCGGCGCCCGCGCGGCGCTGATCGACCGCGGCGGGGCCGTGCTCGCGGCTGCGAGCGCCTCGCTTGCCGAGATCGGCCCCGACCGCCGCGACCCCGCGGTGTGGGAGGGCGCGGTCGCGCTGGCGCTCTCCCGGCTCGGGGCGGAGGCCGATCTCGGCCGCGTCGGCGCGCTGGCGGTCGACGCCACCAGCGGCACGGTGCTGGCGCTCGACGCCGGGGACGCGCCCGTCGGGACGGCGCTGATGTACGACGACGCGGTGGAGGACCCCGCCATCCCCGCCGCCGTCGCCGCGCTCGCCCCGCGCGAGAGCGCCGCCCACGGAGCGGCCTCGGCGCTGGCGCGGGCCATCGTCCTGCAGGACCGGGCGGGCGCGCGGCGCATCGCGCATCAGGCTGACTGGATCGCCGACCTCTTCACCGGCGCCGGCGGCCCCTCCGACGAGAGCGATGCGCTCAAGACCGGCTACGACCCCGTCGCGCGGCGCTGGCCGGACTGGCTCGCGCGCTCGCCGCTGCGCGCCGGGCTCCTGCCGGAGGTGCTGCCGGTCGGCGCGCGCCGCGGCGCGGTGACGGCCGGGGCCGCGCGCCGCTTCGGCCTGCCCGAAGGCGCGCCCGTGGCGGCGGGGCTGACCGACGGCTGCGCCTCGTTCCTCGCCACCGGCGCCGACAGGCCCGGCGACGGGGTGACGGCGCTCGGCACGACGCTCACGATCAAGCTGCTCTCCGACCGCCCGGTTTTCGCGCCGGAATACGGGATCTACAGCCACCGCATCGGCGAGGTCTGGCTCGCCGGCGGGGCGTCGAACACTGGCGGCGGGGCGCTGGCGGCGCAGATGGCGCCGGAGCGCATCGCGGCGCTCTCCGCGCGCCTCGACCCCGAGGCCGACAGCGGGCTTGACTACTACCCTCTGGC
>CAYGUQ010000167.1:0-8394 GCA_964352995.1 uncultured Rhodobacterales bacterium | reverse complement strand
CGCCGGAGGCCGGCCGCGAGGGCGCAGATTGGGGCGCCGTCGGCTTCGGGCCGGCCTCCGGCGCGCGCATCGCGGGCGCAGGCCGCGCGGCTGGCGCCGCGGCGCCGCCGTCGATGCGCATCTCCGGCGTCAGCTCCAGAAGGTCGCCGTCCGCCGCCGCGCGCCGGGCGGCGCCGCCCTGCTTCTGCTCGTCGGTGACGATGCGGCGGATGGAGGCGAGGATGTCCGCCATGGCGGCGTCGTCGCGCGGGGTCTGGTCGCTCATGGCCTCACCTCGTCAGGGCGACCCGCCGGCGCGCCGGCGCCGGCGCGCGCGGTCATGGCCGCCAGATCTCTTCCCAAACCGTATCCTCGGTCTGCTCGTAGCCGAAGAGGCGGTCGTTGTTGAGGTCATACCGCACGTCGGGGTCGTAGGCGACGACCGTCAGGCCCTGCTCGGCCGCAGTCAGCGCGCCGACGGCCGCGACGAGCGTGTATCCCGCGACATACTCGTTGCGCTGCGCGTCGACGAGGCTGGTGCGGGCGTCGAGCGTCTCCTGCTCGGCGTCGAGCACGTCGAGCGTGGTGCGCGATCCGACGATGGCCTCCTCGCGGACGCCCTCGAAGGCGAGCTGCGCGGCGCGCACCCGCTCGCGGCCCGCGACGATGCTCGCGCGGGCGACGGCAAGCTCGCTCCACGCCGCCTCGACGAGCTGGCGGCGCGCGCGCGCCTGCACGGAGATGTCGGCCCGCGCCTGGCTGGCGCGCGCCTGCGCCTCGCGGATGCGGCTGTACTGCGCGCCGCCCTGGTAGAGCGGGATCGTCGCCCGCACGCCGATGCTCGCGTCGGTCTGATCGCTCGTCGCGCTGTTTGCGAAGATAGCGCTGTCGCCGTAGCCCACCGAAGCCTCAAGCGCGACCTGCGGCAGCAGGCCGCCGATCTGGGTGCGCACGTCGCGCACCCGCGATTCCTCCGTGAAGCGCGCGGCGATCACGTCCGGATGGTTCGCCAGCGCGATGGTCACCGCCTCGTCCACCGTCTGCGGCAGCGGCGGCAGCGGCGGCTGCGGCATGAGGTTGATCGGCTCGGCGCCGACCACCTGCCGGTAATCCTGGCGCGAGCGCTCCAGATTGCCGATCACGTCGGCGAGGTTGGCGTTGGCCTCCGCCAGCGCCGCCTCAGCCTGGCTGACGTCGGTGCGGGTGACCTCGCCCACCTCGAAACGGTCGCGCGAGGCGCGCAGCTGCTCGGTGATGACGCGCACGTTGTTGCGCGCGAGCCGCACGAACTCCTCGTCGCGCAGCACGTCGACATAGGCCGTCACCGTCCTGAGCAGCACGTCCTGCTCCAGCGCGTTGATCTGGGCGCGCGTGGCGGAGACGTCGGCGATGCGGCCGCGCACGCTGTTGGAGGTCTGGCCGCCGTCATAGAGCGTCTGGGCTGCATCGATGCTGGCGGTGAACGGGTCCTGCGCGTCGTCCGAACCGCGGATGCGCAGGTTGTTGTAGTCCGCGCCGTAGCGCACCGAGGCCGAGACTTCGGGCCGATAGCCGGCGCGCGCCTGGTTCACCCGCTCGTCGACGGCGGAGAGCGACGCCCGCGCCGAGAGCAGTTCGGGGTTGGTCTCGTAGGCGGAGGCGAAGGCTTCCGCCAGCGTGTCGGCGCGCGCTCCGCCCGACGCGGCGAGCGCAAGGGCCGCGGCGAGGGCGAGCGTGCGCGCGGACGCATCGCTGTTTCGGCGTGTCATCGATCTGTCCCTCATTGTTTTGCCGTGAGGGTACGGCGCATGCGCCGCCCGGCAAGAGAAATGACGCCCTCAGAACTCGAATGCGGGCGTGGAGTCGAAACCGGGCAACACGGGCGCGGAGGCGTCGAAGGCCCGGCGGGACGACGTCGTCGCCCCCGACCGCATGAAGACCGTCGCCTTGCCGAGCGGCCCGTCCTGCACGATGGCCACCAGCCGCCCGCCGTCGCGAAGCTGATCCAGCAGCGCCTGCGGCGGCCCCTCGACGGCGCCCTCTACGACGATGACGTCATAGGGCCCCGAGCCGGGCGAACCCTGCGCGAGCGGGCCCTCCTCGAACAGCACGTTGTCCGCGCCGACGCCGGCCATCGCCTCGCGCGACGCCGAGACGAGCGCCGGCTCCTCCTCCAGCGCGACCACCGCGGCGGCGAGCCGCGCGATGATCGCCGCCGAGTAGCCGTAGCCCGCGCCCACGTCTAGCACGAGGTCGGTGGGCCTGATCTCGGCCGCGTCCAGCATCTTGGCGAAGCTGCGCGCGTCCAGCAGCGCGCGGCGCGGCGCCAGCGGTATCGCCATGTCGGCGTAGGCGACGGCGCGGTGCGCGCGCGGCACGAAGCGTTCGCGCGGCGTGGCGAGCATGGCCTGGATGATGGCGAGCCGCGTGACGTCGGCGGGGCGGACCTGCCCGTCGACCATCGCCCGGCGGGCGGCCTCGAAATCGATCATTGCGTTCTCCGGCGGCGAACCCGGGGCCCGCCGCCTCCGGCGCCGAGCCCTCGCCCCGTCGCGTGCCACATCGCGGGCCCGCGGGCAACGGCGCGGGGCGCCGCAGCGCCCGCCGCCCATCGCTGCGGTCAGCGCCAGAAGCGCTCGCCGACCTCGCCCGCCAGATCGCCGTAAAGGCCCGCCACCTGCTCGCCATAGCCGTTCCAGAGCAGCGTCGGCACCCGCTCGTCGGTGCCGAGCACCCGCTCCGTCGCCTGACTCCAGCGGGGGTGCGGCACCTCCGGGTTCACGTTCGCCCAGAAGCCGTACTCGGCGCTCTGAAGCTCCTCCCAGAAGCTGACGGGCCGCTCCTCGACGAAGGAGACCCGCACGATCGACTTGATCGACTTGAAGCCGTATTTCCACGGCAGATGCAGCCGGATCGGCGCGCCGAACTGGTCGTGCAGCACCTTGCCGTAGGCGCCGACGACGAGGAACGCCAGCGGGTTCGCCGCCTCCGCCATCGTCACGCCCTCGACATAGGGCCACGGATACCAGAACTGGCGCTGGCCGCGGGCGACGTCGGGGTCCTTGAAGGTCTCGAAGCGGAGATACTTCGCCGAGGCGAGCGGCTTGGCCCGCTCCACCAGCGCGCTGAGCGGAAAGCCGATCCACGGCGCCACCATCGACCACGCCTCGACGCAGCGGTGCCGCACCACGCGCTCCTCGATCGGGACGCTCGCGATCAGGTCGTCCGTGGAGATCTCCATCGGGCTCTCGACCAGCCCGTCGATCCTGATCGTCCAGCCCTCGGTCTCGAGCGCCTGCGCGGCGTCGTAGATCTGCTTCTGGCTGCCGAACTCGTAGAAGTTGTTGTAGGTGCTGTTGACGTCCTCGGGCGTCACCGCGCGGCCCGCGTCGGCGAAGTCGGGGTTGAGCGGCGCCGTTCCCGGCCACGCCGCCGGCCCCTCGTCGGCCGCGGCCCGGCCGCCGAAGAGGCCCGCGCCGCCGAGCAGCCCGGCGCCGAGGCCCATGCCGCGCAGGATGGCGCGACGGTTCATGAACACCGCCTCCGGCGTCGCCGCGCTCTCGGGAAGCGCCCAGTCCGGGCGACGGATCACGTTCATCTCGACCTCTCCTTCGACGTTGCGTCATGAACGTAGCCCGGAGGCCCCGCCCCCGCCAATCGGAGGGCGCGGAAACGTGACATTCCGCCATCCGGGCGGAGCGCCGCGCGGCGATCGTCAGGCGACGACCCACGCCTCGCGCGCAACGCCCTGAAGATGCAGCAGCGCCGTGAGGTCCGACCGCTCGATCAGCGCGTCGGCCTCCGCCGCCAAGGCGGGCTTGGCGCGGTAGGCCGCCCCGAGCCCCGCCGCCCGCACCATCGCGAGATCGTTGGCGCCGTCGCCGACCGCCAGCGCCGCCGACGCCGCCAGCCCCCGCGAAGCGCAGAGCGCCCGAAGCCGCTCGGCCTTGGCCTCGCGCCCGAGGATCGGCGGGACGACGCGGCCCGTCAGCCTGCCGTCGGCCGTCTCCAGCACGTTGGCGTGGTGCTCCGCGAAGCCCGCCGCCGCCGCCACCCGCTCGGTGAAGAAGGTGAAGCCGCCCGAGACCAGCGCCGTCGCCGCGCCCCGCGCCGCCATGGTGCGCACCAGCGTCGCCGCGCCGGGGTTGAGCCGCACCCGCGTCTCGTACACCGCCTCCAGCAGCGCCGCGTCAAAACCCGCCAGCAGCGCCGCGCGCGCCGTCAGCGCAGCCTCGAAGTCGAGCTCGCCGCGCATCGCGGCCTCGGTGATCTCGGCGACCTTCTCGCCCACGCCGGCGACGGCGGCGATCTCGTCGATGCACTCCACGCCGATCATGGTGCTGTCCATGTCCGCGAGCAGGACGCGCTTCTCCCGCCCCTCGACCGCGACGAGGTTGACGTCGCCCGCCGCACCCAGCGCCGCCCGCGCGCGCGCCAGCCTTTCGGGGTCGCGGTCGGGCGCCGCCGCCTCCGCCGCGTCGGGGCCTATCTGGCGCAGCTCGCCGCCCCCCGCGGCCCGCGCGGCGTCCCGCGCGGCCGGGGCCGCCGGGTCGCACCCGGTGATGACGAGCATCGCGGTCATGGGTCTTGCTCCGATGGGTCGCGCGGCGGCGTGCGCCTCAGCCGCCGCCGCTTTGACCGCGGATGCGCGCCGCTGTCAAAGCGGCCGCGCGCCCCCGCCGTCCGGCCCGCCGCTCAGCCGGCCGCGATCTGCTGGCCGGGGGTGGAGCGGGAGATCTCCTGCTCCGCCTCGTTCATGTCGGCGGGGATGTCCTCGAAGAGCGGCGTCGAGAGATAGCGCTCGCCGGTGTCCGGCAGCATGCACAGGATCACCGAGCCCTCCGGCGCCGTCTCGGCGATCTTCAGCGACACCGCGAAGGTCGAGCCGCCCGAGATGCCGGTGAGGATGCCCTCCTTCGCCGCCAGCGCCTTGGCCCCCGCGACGCCCTCGGCGCCCGAGACCGGGGCCAGCTCGTCGTAGAAGCCCGCGTCGACGGCCTCCTGCAAGACGAGCGGAATGAAGTCCGGCGTCCAGCCCTGGATCGGGTGCGGCTCGAAGGCGGGATGGCTCTCGTTGGGCGCGCCCTCGGGCGTGCGGCCCTGCGGCCGGCCGCTGGCCAGAAGCTGCGCGTTGGCCGGCTCGCTGAGCACGATCTTGGTGTCTGGCCGCTCCTTGCGCAGCACCCGCGCCACGCCGGTCACGGTGCCGCCGGTGCCGAAGCCGGTCACGAACCAGTCGAGCCGGTCGCCCTCGAAGTCGCGCAGGATCTCGCGCGCCGTGGTGGCCTCGTGGATGTCGGCGTTGGCGTCGCTCTCGAACTGGCTGGCGAGAAACCAGCCGTGCTCGCGCGCCAGCTCTGCCGCCTTGCGGTACATGCCGAAGCCCTTCTCGGCGCGCGGCGTCAGCACCACCTTCGCGCCCAGCAGGCGCATGAGCCGCCGCCGCTCGATCGAGAAGCTCTCGGCCATGGTCACGACCAGCGGATAGCCCTTCTGCGCGCAGACCATCGCCAGCCCGATGCCGGTGTTGCCGCTGGTGGCCTCGACCACCGTCTGCCCCGGCTTCAGCTTGCCCGACCGCTCGGCCGACTCGATGAGGTTGATCGCCAGACGGTCCTTCACCGAGGCGGCCGGGTTGAAGAACTCCGCCTTGACGTAGAGCCGCACATGGGGCGGCGCGAGGTTGTTGATCCTGATGCAGGGCGTGTCGCCGATGGTCTCCAGCACGCTCTCGTAGAGCCTGCCGCGCCCCTTCGTCGTCCGAACGCCTGTGGTCTCGCGCATGGTCTCTCTCCCGGTCGAACGCGTTTCCCGCGGCGCAACCCTGATACGAACGCGGCGGAGGGTAAAGCGCCCGCCCATCGAGCCTGCGCAACCCCGCCATCCGCCTCGCGCCCCTTTCCGCGAGCCGCCGCCGGTGGAATAAGGCCCCACGCAGCACGGGAGACGGCAATGGAGATTCGCGAAGCCCTCACCTTCGACGACGTCCTTCTGGTT
Source organism: uncultured Rhodobacterales bacterium (assembly GCA_964352995.1). Classification (GTDB taxonomy): domain Bacteria; phylum Pseudomonadota; class Alphaproteobacteria; order Rhodobacterales; family Rhodobacteraceae; genus Rubrimonas. The sequence continues at coordinate 2,439 of CAYGUQ010000167.1, read as the reverse complement.
CCGGGCGCCTCCGAGGTGGTTCCCGGCGAGGTCGACACGCGGACCTTCGTGACGCGGGAGATCGCGCTCAACATCCCGCTGCTCTCCTCGGCGATGGACACCGTCACCGAGGCCGAGATGGCCATCGCCATGGCGCAGGCCGGCGGGCTCGGCGTCGTCCACCGCAACCTCGACGTCGAGGTGCAGGCCGAGCAGGTGCGCCGCGTGAAGCGCTTCGAGAGCGGCATCGTCTACAACCCCATCACCCTGCGCCCCGACCAGAGCCTCGGCGAGGCCCGCGCGCTGCAGCGCCGCTACGGCGTCACCGGCTTTCCGGTGGTGGGCGCGGAGGGCCGTCTCGCCGGCATCCTCACCAACCGCGACATGCGCTTCGCGGAGGACGAGACGATGCCCGTCTCGCTCCTGATGACCTCCGAGAACCTCGCCGTGGTCCGCGAGCCGGTGGACATCGAGCAGGCCAAGAAGATGCTCCAGGCCCGCCGCATCGAGAAGCTGCTGGTGGTCGACGCCGCCGGCCTCTGCGTCGGCCTGCTGACCGTGAAGGACATCCAGAAGGCCGTGCTCAACCCGCAGGCCTGCAAGGACGCGATGGGCCGCCTGCGCGTCGCCGCCGCCACCACCGTGGGCGACGCCGGCTGGGCGCGCTCCGAGGCGCTGATCGACGCCGGCGTCGACCTCATCGTGATCGACACCGCCCACGGCCATTCCGTCGCCGTCTCCCGCGCCGTGGAGCGCATCAAGAAGCACTCCAACCACGTGCAGGTCGCCGCCGGCAACGTGGCCACCGCCGACGCCACCCGCGCGCTGATCGACGCGGGCGCGGACGCGGTGAAGGTCGGCATCGGGCCGGGCTCGATCTGCACCACCCGCATCGTCGCCGGCGTCGGCGTGCCGCAGCTCACCGCGGTGATGGACTGCGCCGTCGCCGCGCGCGAGAGCGGCGCGGCGGTGATCGCCGACGGCGGCATCAAGTTCTCCGGCGACCTCGCCAAGGCCATAGCCGGCGGCGCCCACTGCGCGATGATCGGCTCCATGCTCGCCGGCACCGACGAGGCCCCCGGCGAGGTGTTCCTGCACCAGGGCCGCAGCTTCAAGGCCTATCGCGGCATGGGCTCGGTCAGCGCCATGGCCCGCGGCTCGGCCGACCGCTACTTCCAGAGCGAGGTCTCCGCCCAGAAGCTCGTGCCCGAGGGCATCGAGGGCCAGGTGCCCTACAAGGGCGCCGCCGGCGCCGTGCTGCACCAGCTCGTCGGCGGCCTGCGCGCCGCGATGGGCTACACCGGCGCCCGCGACATCGCCGCGATGCGCACCGACTGCAGCTTCGTGCGGATCACCGGCGCGGGCCTGCGCGAGAGCCATGTCCACGACGTCGCGATCACGCGGGAGAGCCCGAACTACCGCAGCGAGTGACCGCGCGCGCCTTTCAGACTTCGCGAGGGCGGGCGGCGGACGCCTTCCGCCCGACCGGAGTCGCGGCGGGCCCGCCCTGCGCGGACCCATGAAATTCAACCGGTTGCGGGGGCGTCCGTCCGCTTGGCGCGAGGCCTGTCGCCTCCCCGCGAACGACGCCCGCGCCTGAGCGGGATCGTAAGTCTTCCCGGGTAGGATGCCTGCCTGCGGCCCGTGTCGGCGCGAGTCGGGCTTGCGCCGGCCTCGACGTCGCGCGGCGTCGCGCGCAGCCGTCATTCACAACCAGGGCCATTGTTCATGTCCAGCATTCAGCCGAGCGCCCAAAGCGGCGCCGTCGCCGCGGCCCATGCGCTGCTCGCCCAGATCGAGGCGGACGCCGAGGCGCTCACCGCCCTGCGCCGCCAGACCGAGGCGCGGACCCTCTCCCGCCTGCGCGCGGAGGCCGCGCTGGAGGCGCTGGCCCCAGCCCTGCCCCGCGCCGAGGCCGACGCCGCCCTCGCGCGCCTGAGCGCCGCCCGCCGCGAGGCTGACGCGCTGGCCCTGCGCCGCGCCTCGACCGCGCACGCCGGGCTCGTCGAGCTTCTCGCGGCGTGGGACAAGCCGCTGATATCGGTGGCCGAGGCGCAGGGAACGCTTGAGGCGCAGGGCCTCGTCCAGACCCGCGCCTACGCCTCCGGCGCCCTCAAGGCCCTCTGCGCCCGAGGCTACGTCGCCAAAGCCGCCCGCGGCCTCTACCGCATCAACCGCATGCACCCAGACATGGTGGGGCTGCGGCTGTCCGCCCTGGAGCGGGAGCTGGCGAGCGGGTTCGAGGAAAAGTGAGGGGGGCTAGCGGCGGCAACGCCGAGCGGCCACCGCCGCCCGGACGGCTGGGTCGCGCCGGGCTCGGCCTTCGGTCTGACGACGCCCCCATAGCGATGAGGGTCGCACCCTCCCTCGGGTGGGCGCTTCGCAACGGCTGAACGGTTCGGTTCATGGCGCAAGCAACTTCAACGTTTCAGCAGGTTGAGCCGTTGCAATGCGCCCTCC
>CAYGUQ010000166.1:0-8406 GCA_964352995.1 uncultured Rhodobacterales bacterium | reverse complement strand
GGCGCCGTCTCGCCCGCCGCCGCGGCGCGGCCGGGCGAGACGGCGCCGGCGGCAAGCGGCGCGGCGGACGGCGGCGTGAAACCCGATTCCTCGCAGAAGCGGCGCAGCACGACGTCCTCGTCCATGCCGAGATAACGGGCGTAGGCGCGGACGTAGCCAGTCACGAAGCCGCGATGGGGCACACCGTCAGGATTGGCGTTCTCGATGGCGTCGATATGCGCAGCCTTAATGCGCAACTCGCGTTGCACATCGAGCAGGGACTTGCCCAGCGACGCACGCTCTCCGCGCATCTCGTCTCCGAGGCTGACCCGGTAGGAATCAAAGCCCCGAAGCTCCAAGGTATCGGCCTCGACCATATCTTGCCCGTCGCCCAACGCTGTTTCGCGCTTTTATTGCGAGGGCGCCTCAGCATCAAGCGCCCCGCCGCCTCGCGCAAAAGCTACGACACATCCATCGATTCGTCGGCCTACATTGACGCTCCCGGAGTTTTTTTTTCGTTCACGCCGCAACCTGTGCGCGAACGCGACCTCAGTAGATGAAGCGGATCTGCTCGCTCCAGTAGCGTTCGATGCGGCGCAGGCCGCCTGCGATCTCGGTCGCCGCCTCGGCGCCGTAGAGGCCCCGCGCGGCCAGTTCGTCGGCGTGGCGCTCGAAGAGGGCGGCCACCGCGGCGCGGATCTCGGAACCCTTCTCGGTGAGCCTGATGCGCACGGCGCGACGGTCCACGCCGCAGCGCTGGTGGTGCATGTAGCCCGCCTCGACCAGCTTCTTGAGGTTGTAGGAGACGTTCGACCCCTGATAGTAGCCACGCGACTTCAGTTCGCCCGCGGTCACTTCGTGGTCGCCGATGTTGTAGAGCAGCAGCGCCTGCACCGGGTTGACGTCCAGCAGGCCGAGTCGCTCGAACTCGTCCTTGATGACGTCGAGCAGCAGGCGGTGGAGGCGCTCGACCAGCGCCAGCGTCTCGACGTAGCGGCCGAGCGACCCGCCCTGGCGCTGCTCGCCGTCCTCCGGCGCCGCCGCGCCTGCGACGGGACGTACCGCCGCGCCGATCGCCGACTTGCCCTGGATGCTCATGCGTTCTCTCCGCGTTTCGACTTTGACGCGAGATTTCGCCAAAAAACGAAAAGCGGCGGTTAACGCGGAGCGGTCGCGTCAGATCTTGCCGTCGAGAAACCGTATGACGCCGGAAAAATCGTCGCCGCCATGCCCCGCGGCGGCCATCATCGCGTAGATCTGGGCCGCCTGGGCCCCCATGGGCGTGACGGCGCCCGCCGTCTGCGCCGCGTGCATGGCGATTCGCAGGTCCTTCAGCATCAGGTCCGCCGCGAAGCCGGGCGCGTAGCCGCGGTTCGACGGCGCAGAGGGCGCCGGACCCGGAGCGGGACAATAGTCGTTGAGGGACCAGCACCGCGCCGTCGCGGTCGATGAGATGGCGTAGAGCGCCTCCGCCGACAGCCCGAGCTTCTCGGCGAGGTTGAAGCCCTCGCTGACCGCGATCATCTGGATCGCCACCATCATGTTGTTGCAGAGCTTGGCCGCGCAGCCCGCGCCCGACGGGCCGGCGTGCAGGATCGTCCGCCCCATCGCCGAGAGCGCCGGCTGCGCCGCCTCGAAGGCGTCCGCCTCGCCGCCGACCATGAAGGTCAGCGTGCCCGCCGTCGCCCCGCCCACGCCGCCGGACATCGGCGCGTCGAGCATCCGACGGCCTTCGCTTGCGGCCTGCGCGGCGACGGCGCGCGCCGTGTCGACGTCGATGGTGGAGCAGTCGATGAAGAGCGCGCCCGGCTTCGACGCGGCGACGATCCCCGCCTCGCCGAGATAGGCCTCGCGCACATGCGTCGCGGCCGGCAGCGCCGTCACGACGACGTCGGCCCCGATCACGGCCTCGGCGAGGCTCTCGACGCCCTCCCCCCCGGCGACGCCGAACGCCGCGCGCGCGGCGTCGAACACGTCGTATCCGCGCACGGCGAAGCCCGCCTTCACGAGATTGGCGGCCATCGGCAGGCCCATGTTGCCGAGCCCGACGAAGGCGACTGCGCTGACGTGGGAGCTGGCGGGGGCGCTCATGCGGTTCTCCTCAGATGCCATGGTGGGCCGCGACGCGCCCGAGCGCCTCGGCGTGGCGCGGCTCCATCGCGGCGGCGCCGCTGATCCACGCGTAGAGGTCCTGGTCGTTCTCGTCGAGCAGCGCCTCGAAGGCGTCGAGCTGCGCGTCGTCGAGCGCGGCGAGCGGGCCGTCGGCGTAGGGGCCGAGCAGCATGTCCATCTCCTTCGTGCCGCGCCGCCAGCAGCGGATCCGCAGGCGCTTGAGCCGCGTCTCGCGGCGTTCGGCGTCGGTCATCGTCTCACCTCTCAGTCGACGTCCCACAGGCGCGCGGCGCCGCGCACGCCGGAGCTGTCCCCATGGGTGTTGGGCAGCAGGCGCGCATCCGTCACGCCGCCGAAGACATGGGCGCGCATCGAGGCCGCGGCGCCCTCGTAGATGCGGGCCACGTTCGAGAGCCCGCCGCCGAACACGAAGACGTCGGGCTCGATCAGGTTGACCACGACGGCGAGCGCCCTGCCCAGCCGCTCCTCGTAGCGGTCGAGCGCGGCGAGCGCGTCGGCGTCTCCGGCTTCGGCGAGCGCCACCACGGCGCGACCGTCCTCCGCCGCGCGGCCGGTGACGGCGGTGAACTCGCGCGCCACGCCCGGGCCCGCCAGCAGCGCCTCGATGCAGCCGTGGCGGCCGCAGCTGCACGGCCCCGCGGACAGCTCCTCGGGGCTGGCCCAGGGCAGCGGGATGTGCCCCCACTCGCCCGCCACGCCCCGCGCGCCGGTCACGAGCCGCCCGTCGGCCACGAAACCGCCGCCGACGCCGGTGCCGAGGATGACGCCGAACACCAGCCGCGCCCCCGCCGCGGCCCCGTCCACCGCCTCCGACAGCGCGAAGCAGTCCGCGTCGTTGGCGAGCCGCACCGGCGCGCCCACGGCCTGCGCGATGTCGTCGCGGAACGGCCTGCCGTTGATCCAGCGCGCGGTGCCGAGCACCACCTCCCCGGTCGCGGCCTGCACGTTGCCGGAGACGCAGACGCCGATGCGTTCGGGCCGCGCGGAGACGGCATCGGCGCAGGCCGCGACGGCCTCCGCGGTCGCCGCGATGGTGCCGGCGTAGTCGCCGCGCGGGTTGGGGCGGCGCGCCTCGGCGATCCGCCTGCCCTGCGCGTCGATCACCGCGGCGGCGATCTTCGTGCCGCCGATGTCCACGCCGAATTTCAAGAAGATTTCCTCTCGGATGGGCCAGCGTTCTCGCTCTAGCGCGAACCTATGCCGTGGCCGCGCGCTCGGAAAGCCCCGCGCGGCGCCGACGAAAAAGGGGCCCGCGCGCGGCGGACCCCCTTGTCGTCGGAGCATGGCCGCGCGCCGCGTTCTTCGGCGGCGCGCCCATGCGGGCGATCAGGCGAGATCGTAGCGGTCGAGCTCCATCACCTTGGTCCAGGCGGCGACGAAGTCGTCGACGAACTTCCGTCCGGCGTCGGAGCAGCCGTAGACCTCGGCCAGCGCGCGCAGCTGCGAGTTGGAGCCGAAGACCAGATCGACGCGCGTCCCGGTCCACTTCACTTCGCCGGTCTTGCGGTCGCGGCCCTCGTAGACGTCGGCGGCGTCGGAGGCCGGACGCCACTTCACGCCCATGTCGAGCAGGTTGACGAAGAAGTCGTTGGTGAGCTGCCCCGGACGATGCGTCAGGACGCCGTGCTTCGACCCGTCGGCGTTGGCGCCGAGCGCGCGCATCCCGCCCACGAGCACCGTCATCTCCGGCGCCGTCAGCGAGAGAAGCTGGGCGCGGTCGACCAGACGCTCCTCGGGCGACATCGACTGCTCGCCGCTGGAGAAGTTGCGGAAGCCGTCGACCTTCGGCTCCAGGCAGACGAAGCTGTCGGCGTCGGTCTGCTCGTCCGTGGCGTCCGTGCGGCCCGGCCGGAACGGAACCACGACCGCATGCCCGGCGTCGCGGGCCGCCTGCTCGACCGCGGCGCAGCCGCCGAGGACGATCAGGTCGGCGAGAGACACCTTCTTGCCGCCGCTCGCGCTCGCATTGAAGCCGCCGCGCACGCCCTCAAGCGCCGCCAGCACCGTCTGGAGCTTCGCCGGCTGGTTGACCGCCCAGTCCTTCTGCGGCGCGAGACGGATGCGCGCGCCGTTGGCGCCGCCGCGCTTGTCGCTGTCGCGATAGACCGAGGCCGAAGCCCAGGCCGTCAGCACCAGGTCCGTCACCGACACGCCGGCGCCGAGGATGAGCGCCTTGAGCGCGGCGACGTCGGCGTCGTCGATCAGCGGATGATCGACGGCCGGAACCGGGTCCTGCCAGATCAGCACCTCGGCCGGCACGTCCGGGCCGAGGTAGCGGTCGCGCGGGCCCATGTCGCGATGGGTCAGCTTGAACCAGGCGCGGGCGAAGGCGTCCGCGAACTTGTCGGGGTTGGCGTGGTAATAGCGCGAGATCTTCTCGTAGGCGGGGTCCATGCGCATCGCCATGTCCGCCGTCGTCATCATGATCTTCTCGCGCTTGGAGGGATCATGCGCCGCCGGGGCGTGGTCCTTCTCGGCGAGGTCCTTGGCCGTCCACTGCCAGGCGCCGGCGGGGCTCTTGGTCAGCTCCCACTCGTAGCCGAACAGGACGTCGAAATAGCCCATGTCCCACTGGGTCGGGTTCGGCGTCCAGGCGCCCTCGATGCCGCTGGTGATCGTGTCGGGGCCCATGCCCGAATTGAAGCGGCTCAGCCAGCCCATGCCCATCGCCTCGATCGGCGCGGCCTCGGGCTCGCGGTCGAGCAGCCCGGCGTCGCCGGCGCCGTGGCTCTTGCCGAAGGTGTGGCCGCCCGCCGTGAGCGCCACCGTCTCCTCGTCGTTCATCGCCATGCGGGCGAAGGTCTCACGGATGTCGCGCGCCGAGCCGAGCGGGTCGGGCTGGCCGTCGGGGCCCTCTGGGTTGACGTAGATCAGCCCCATCTGCACGGCCGCGAGCGGGTTCTCGAGGTTGCGCTCGCCGGTGTAGCGGCTGTGCGGCTTGTCACTGGTGGCGAGCCACTCGTTCTCCGAGCCCCAGTAGACGTCCTCCTCGGGCTCCCACACGTCGGCGCGGCCGCCGGCGAAGCCGAACGGCTTGAGGCCCATCGACTCGATGGCGCAGTTGCCGGCGAGCACCATGAGGTCGGCCCAGGAGAGGCTCGCGCCGTATTTCCGCTTCACCGGCCAGAGCAGCATCCGCGCCTTGTCGAGGTTGGTGTTGTCCGGCCAGCTGTTGAGCGGCGCGAAGCGCTGCTGCCCCGCTCCGGCGCCGCCGCGGCCGTCGGCGATGCGGTAGGTGCCCGCGCTGTGCCACGCCATGCGGATGAAGAACGGCCCGTAGTGGCCATAGTCGGCCGGCCACCAGTCCTGCGACTCCTTCATCAGCGCGAAGATGTCCTGCTTCACCGCCGCTAGGTCGAGCCGCTTGAACGCCTCGGCGTAGTCGAACGCCTTGCCCATCGGGTCGGAGAGCGGCGAGTGCTGCTGCAGGATTTTGAGGTTCAGCCTGTTGGGCCACCAATCCTCGTTCGAGACGTGAATGCGGCCCGTCACCGGGCACTTCAGATCGCCGTCCATGATCCCTCCAGTCGGTCTGTCTGTCGATTGAGGGCTTGCGCCCGACCCCTTCGGACCCCGCGAACGCACCCCGCGCGCGAAGCCCCTCTTTGGAATCCTTCTTAACTGTATATCGAGCCGCCGGGCATAGCGAAACGGGATTGCCGCTATCTCGGTGATAGTCTCACGCTATCTGGATGAGCAGGCTCGGCGCGGCCGCGCGCAGGGTCTCCGCAAAAAGGCGCATGTCGGCGCGTCGCGCGGCGCCGGCGGGGAAGATGAGCGACAGTCGGCGCGCCATCGTCGGGGCGATCGGTCGCAGGGCCGGGGCCGTCCGACCGGCTGCGGCGAGCGCGGGCGCCAGCGTCACGCCCTCCCCCACCGCGACCAGCCCCAGCAGAGTCTCAAGGCTCGTCGCGCGATAGCCGGCCCCGTCCGGCGCCGCCGCGCCGCAGAGCGACAGCGCCTGATCGCGCAGGCAGTGCCCCTCCTCCAGCACCAACAACCGCTCCGCGCCGAGCGCCGCGGCGCTCACCGTCTCGCCGCGCGCCAGCGGGTGATCCGGCGGCAGCGCGGCGAGGAACGGCTCGTCGAAGAGCGCCAGCATCTCCAGCCCCGGACCCGACGCCGCCTCGGCGACGACCGCGGCGTCGAGCTCGCGCCGCCTGAGCGCCAGCAGCGCCTCGGCGGTCTGCATCTCGCGGCAGATGAGGTCGAGCCGCGCGAACCGCGCCCGCAGCGACGGCGCCGCCCACGGCAGGAAATAGGGGCAGAAGGTGGGGATCACGCCGAGCCGGAGCGGCCCCACCAGCGGCTCGGCGCCGCTGCGCGCCACGCCGCGCACCTCGTCGGCCAGCGACAGCATGCTGCGCGCCCGCGCCACGACCTGCTCGCCCAGCACGGTGAGCCGCGCCCCCGCCGCCCCGCGCTCCACCAGCGTCGCGCCGAGATAGCCCTCAAGCCGCGCGATCTGGGCCGAAAGCGTCGGCTGGCTCACGCCGCAGGCCTCCGCCGCGCGCCGGAAGTGGCCGTGATCGGCCAGCGCCACGAGGTAGCTGAGCTGCGTTAGGGTCATCGCCGCAACCATCGCGCCGCCTGCGCGTAGCCGCAAGGGCGCAGCGTCTTCGCACTGCGGCGCCTGTTCATCCTGAGCGCGCTCGCATAGCCTCCGCGGCGTCTCGCAGAAGCAAGAGGACGCCCATGGCGCTCCACACCTCTCCCGTGGACCGGGCCGTCGCGCCCGTTCTGGCGAGCCACGCCCCGCTCGGCCCAGGCGCCTTCGTCGCGCTCTGCGCCGCGTTGATGGCCATGAACGCGCTGGCGATCGACATCATGCTGCCCGGCCTGCCGCACATCGCCCATGAGCTCGGCGTCGACGCGCCGAACGAGCGGCAGGCCGTCATCACCGCCTATCTGCTCGGCTTCGGCTTCGGGCAGTTCTTCGCCGGCCCGCTGAGCGACCGCTTCGGCCGGCGGACGGTGCTGCTCGTCGGGCTGGTCATGTACGCCGCCGGCGCCGGCCTGTGCGCCCTGGCGCCGGACTTCGACCTGCTGCTCGCCGCGCGGGCGGCGCAGGGGCTCGGCGCCGCGGCGCCGCGGGTCATCGTCACCGCCGTCATCCGCGACTGCTATTCCGGCCGCGCGATGGCGCGCGTCACCTCGCTGGCGATGATGACCTTCATGGCGGCGCCGGTGATCGCGCCGACGCTGGGGCAGGTCATCCTGCTGCTGGGGCCGTGGCGGATCATTTTCGCGGTGCTGGCGCTCTACGCCGCCTCGGTGCTGCTCTACGCCGGCCTCCGCCTGCCAGAGACGCTGGCGCCGGAGCGCCGGCGTTCGCTGCGGATCGGCGAGCTGGCGCGCGGCGTCGGCTCGGTGCTGCGCACGCGCCAGACGGTCGGATACGCGCTGGCGTCGGGGGTGTTCTTCGGCGCGCTCTTCGGCTTCATCGGCTCGGCGCAGCAGATCATGGCGGAGCTCTACGGGCTGGGGCCGTGGTTCCCGATCGCGTTCGCGGGCGTGGCGCTGGCGATGGCGGCCTCGGCCTTCCTCAACTCGCGCCTCGTCGAGCGCTTCGGGATGCGGCTGCTCTCCCACGGCGCCGTGCTCGCCTTCGCGGCGCTGAGCGCTGTTCTGGCGGGCCTCGCGCTGCTGGGCCAGCCGCCGGTCTGGGCGTTCATGGGGCTGATCGGCGGGGCGATGATGCTCGTCGGGATGGTGTTCTCGAACTTCAACGCGCTGGCGATGGAGCCGCAGGGCGCCGTCGCAGGCCTCGCCTCGTCGATGATCGGCGGGGTGACGACGCTGATCGGCGCCTCGGTCGGCTACGGCATCGGGCAGGCCTATGACGGCACGGTGCTGCCGCTGGCGCTCGGCTACCTCGTCTGCGGCGCCGGCGCGGTCTTCGTCATCCTGCTGACCGAGGGCGGCATGTTCGGCGGCGGCCGGGCCCTCGCGACGACAGGCCGCGCGCCGGCGGAGTGACGCGCGCCGCCGGGAGCGCCATCTCCACGCCCATGAAACGCATCATGAGCGCGCTCGTCGCCGCCGCCCTCGCAAGCGCCGCCCCGGCGCAGGACCAGCCCGAGCCGCAGCAGGCGCCGCCCGCCGCGCAGACCGCGCCGCCCGCCACGCTGGAGGAGGCGCTGAGCCGCATCGAGGCGCTCGAGCGCGCGCTGGCCCGCGCCGAGGCCGACGCCCGCACCGCCCGCGCGCGCGTCGGCACGCTGGCGCTCAGGGAAGGCGCCGCCGACGACGACGCGGCGCCCCGGCTCAAGCGCTTCTCCACGCCCGCCAGCG
>CAYGUQ010000165.1:6907-8430 GCA_964352995.1 uncultured Rhodobacterales bacterium | reverse complement strand
ACGTCTTCTTTGTTGGCCATGGCTGGTTCCAATTGGCTTGACGGGGACTGGGCAGTCATCGGCTTTCTCCGGTTTCAGATCGGCAACATGACGCGGCCGATGTTCCTAAAACCTTGCTAGAGACTCGCTCCAACAAAGACCAATGACAATTCCTCCCCAATTCCCAAACTCGCGTGAGAAACACGCGCCCCTCATTCACACGGCTGTGAGCACCGCGTTGCAACACCTATACCGCGTTGATGCCCCAGTCATACTCATAGCCTGAAATTCGCGCATCTGCGATCAGCGCGGCCTTGTCGGGTGACGCGAGACTCATCCAATGGCTCTTGAGCTTGCCCTTGCCGCCGAAATCGCCTGCGTACCAGGAATAGATCTTGGAGGCGGTGATGCGGCCCTTGCTGACACTGACCCCGCGCGGATGATTGACGTAATCGACCCCGGTTTGCCTGAGCAATTGATTGATATTGGCGCCGGTGTAGGCGCTGATGGCCAGGTTGGGGCAGGAATAGGAGGCGCAGTTCAGTCCGTAATGGGACATCGGATCATTGAACAGCGCCCGCACAATCTCGTGCTCGACATCATCAAGCGACAACTCGGTTGCATTGACGCTCATCAGCTTGGCCTTCCAGGGGCCAGAGCCGAACAGGAACGATCCACCCAGATTGATCTTCTTGATCGAGGTCACCGGATAGGCCTCGGCGACGACTTCGAGGGTCTTGGCATTGTAAAGATTGATCCAGTAGGCGTGCGCTTCATCGCGCGACAAAGACACCGGATTGACGGCCTGGAGTGCGGCCAAGTATGCCCTGAGCGCACCGAGTTGTGATTTGACGCCGCGGTAATCGACCCGGTTGTAGCCCTCGGCATCGGGCTTCACGAAAGCCTTCAGCAGGGCATCATAGGCCGAGTGATCAACACGGCCCTGCCCCGCAGGCCTGAAGCCGGTCAGCGCCGCGGTGGCGGACAACGGCCCGAGAACAGGAGCGGCGGCTAGGCTTGCCAAGCCAACCATGATGGAACGGCGGTCAAAATGCATGGCGATGGGCGTCCTTTCATCCGGCGAGGGTCAGGTCGCTTAAGATCCGACCCGTCTATGCGAACACCTTGCGCAGCCACGCGGCTGTGACAAGTCAGACAGCTTGAGTGTCACCGGCTTGTGAACGGAAGTGACCGCGCAACCATGTTCGACGCCGTCGCCGTTCACACCTGGCGATGCATTGACTTTCGGGCTCGATTGCGACTATACCCGCCCGTCCGTGGAAGCTTTCCGGTTTCCGGGAGCGTTTAATTGCGGACGGATTATCCAAACGCCTACGTACCAAGAAGGGCCGCACACCGCGGTGTTAAAATAAATGCCAAAGCGTACTTACCAACCCTCCAAGCTTGTTCGCAAGCGGCGTCACGGCTTCCGTGCACGCATGGCAACCAAGGGCGGCCGCAAGGTCATCCAGGCTCGCCGCGCCCGCGGGCGCAATCGTCTGTCGGCCTGATCGCTGACGACTGGCCCGCGAAGGAAGATGATC
>CAYGUQ010000165.1:0-6897 GCA_964352995.1 uncultured Rhodobacterales bacterium | reverse complement strand
CCCCACCACCAAGAAACCCGGGCGGCTCAAAAACCGGCCGGATTTCCTCGCTGTCCAAAAGGGCACTCGGCTGCGCGGTCCCTTCTTTCTGCTTGAAACCCTGGACCGCGGCCTCGCCGACGAAGCACCCCGGATCGGTTACACTGTAACCAAGAAGCAGGGCAATGCGGTCGAGAGAAACCGCATGCGCCGCAGGTTGCATGAAGCGGTGCGACATCTGGCAGGGGTTCCATTCAGGCCCGGACATGACTATGTGGTGGTCGCGCGGCGGGACACGCTGAAGGCACCCTTCGACCGGCTGGTTCAAGCCCTGAGCGAACGGGTCCAGGACAGCGCCACCTCACCGCGGCCCAGACACAAGCGCTCAGCTTCTAAGCCGCGCGCCAAGGACAACACCAGAACGCCAGGCGCGTAAGCCGGCCACCAGGAATGAGTGATGGAAACCAACCGTAATTATTTCGTCGCAATTCTCTTGTCGGTGCTTGTTCTTATTGGCTGGCAATATCTCTATGTTTCCCCGAAGATCGAGCGCGAGCGCGAAGCTGCGAAGGCTCTTCAGGCCGAGCAGGCGGCCACCCAGCCGGGCGCAACCTTGCGACATGCCGGGGGGGGTATCATCGCGCGGTCCGGCCGTGTATTTCGGCCCGACTTCCAGATTGGCTACGGCGGCGTACACGACCAATTGAGCCAGGGCGAGTATCAACGCATACAGGACCTGTTGCAGTTCAATTGCCACGCCACATCACTCCCACCGTTCCCAGTCCGAATTTCATGCGGGGAATGTCCTAGAGATCGAGGACGAACCGCTGCGGGTCTTCGAGGCATTCCTTGACGCGCACGAGGAAGGTCACCGCCTCCTTGCCGTCGACGATGCGGTGGTCGTAGCTGAGCGCGAGATACATCATCGGGCGGATGACGATCTGGCCGCCGACCACCACGGGGCGCTCCTGGATCTTGTGCATCCCCAGAATGCCCGACTGCGGCGGGTTCAGGATCGGCGAGGACATCAGCGAGCCGTAGACGCCGCCGTTGGAGATGGTGAAGGTGCCGCCCTGCATCTCGTCCATGGTCAGCTTGCCGTCGCGGGCGCGCAGGCCGAAGTCGGAGATGGTCTTCTCGATCTCGGCGAAGCCCATCTGGTCGGCGTCGCGCACCACCGGCACGACGAGCCCGTTCGGCGTGCCGACCGCCACGCCGATATGGCAGTAGTGCTTGTAGACGATGTCGGTCCCGTCGATCTCGGCGTTGACCGCGGCGACCTCCTTCAGCGCGTGGGTGCAGGCCTTCACGAAGAAGCCCATGAAGCCGAGCTTCGTCTTGTGCTTCTTCTCGAAGAGCTCCTTGTACTCGTTGCGCAGGCCCATGACGCCCGACATGTCCACCTCGTTGTAGGTGGTGAGCATGGCGGCGGTGTTCTGCGCGTCCTTGAGGCGGCGCGCGATGGTCTGGCGCAGGCGGGTCATCTTCACCCGCTTCTCGCGCGCGGCGTCCTGCACCGCGACCGGCGCGCGGGAGGCCGGGGCCTTGAGCGCGGCTTCCGCCTTGGTCCCGAGTTCGGCGACGGCCTTGAGCACGTCCTCCTTCATCACGCGCCCGTCGCGGCCGGAGCCTGCGACCTGGCCCGAGGAGAGGCCGGCCTCCGCCATCGCCTTCTTCGCCGAGGGCGCGTCCTCCACGTCGCCGCGGGCGGGCTTGGCTGGCTTGGCTGGGGCCGGCGCGGGCGCCGGCTCGGCTTTCGCCTCGGCCTTCGGCGCAGGCTTCGCCCCGCCGTCGGCGGCGCCTTCCTCGATGGTCGCCAGCAGCGCGTTGACGCCCACCGTGTCGCCCTCGGCCGCCACATGCTCCACCAGCCGCCCCGCCGCCGGCGCCGGCACCTCCACCGTAACCTTGTCGGTTTCGAGCTCGCACAGCATCTCGTCGACTGCGACCGTGTCTCCCGGCTGCTTGAACCAGGTGGCGATCGTCGCTTCCGTGACCGATTCGCCGAGCGTCGGCACGCGCACTTCCGTCGTCATCGTCGTCTTCCCCTCGAGATTGCTGCGCTCAGCCGGCCAGCGCCGCGTCGATCAGATCGGCCTGTTCCTGCTTGTGGCGCGAGGCGAGGCCCGTGGCCGGCGACGCCGACGCCGAGCGGCCGGCATAGCGCGGCCGAGTGGTGGCGCAGCCGATGCGGCCCAGCACCCATTCCAGATTGGGCTCGACGAAGGTCCACGCGCCCTGGTTCTTCGGCTCTTCCTGGCACCAGATCACGTCGGCCTGCTTGAAGCGGCCGAGCTCCTTGGTCAGCGACATCGCCGGGAACGGGTAGAACTGCTCCAGCCGCAGGATGTAGACGTCGTCGAGACCGCGTTTGTCGCGCTCCTCCAGCAGGTCGTAGTAGACCTTGCCCGAGCAGATCACGACGCGGCTGATCTTGTCGTCGGCCTTGAGCCTGATGTCGGCGTGGCCGAGCTCGGCGTCGTCCCACAGGACGCGGTGGAAGCTCGACCCGTCGGCCATCTCCTTCAGCTTGCTGACGCATTTCTTGTGGCGCAGCAGAGACTTGGGCGTCATCAGGATCAGCGGCTTGCGGAAGCTGCGGTGCAGCTGGCGGCGCAGGATGTGGAAGTAGTTCGCCGGCGTCGTGACGTTGGCGACGATCCAGTTGTCCTGCGCTGAGAGCTGCAGGAAGCGCTCCAGCCGCGCCGACGAGTGCTCCGGCCCCTGGCCCTCGTAGCCGTGCGGCAGCAGCATCACGAGGCCCGACATGCGCAGCCACTTGGCCTCGCCCGAGCAGATGAACTGGTCGATCATGATCTGGGCGCCGTTGGCGAAGTCGCCGAACTGCGCCTCCCACAGCACCAGCGCATTGGGCTCCGACAGCGTGTAGCCGTACTCGTAGCCCAGCACCGCGTATTCCGAGAGCATCGAGTCGATGACGTCGTACTGCGCCTGGCCCTCGCGGATGTGGTTGAGCGGGTAGTGGCGCTCCTCGTTCTCCTGATCGACGATGCCGCTGTGGCGCTGGGAGAAGGTGCCGCGCGTGCAGTCCTGCCCCGACAGGCGCACGGGGTAGCCCTCCAGCAGCAGCGCGCCGAAGGCGAGCGCCTCGGCCGTCGCCCAGTCGATCCCCTCGCCGGTGTCGATCATCTCGCGCTTGGCCGCCATCAGCCGCTCGATGGTGCGGTGGGGCGAGAAGCCTTCGGGGATGGTCGAGATGGCGCGGCCGATCTCGCGCAGCGTCTCCATCGAGGTCGCGGTGTCGCCGGGCTGATAGTCGCCCTGACCGCTCTCAAGATGCTTCCAGCGGCCGTCGAGCCAGTCGGCCTTGTTGGGCTTGTAGTCGCGTCCGGCCTCGAAGGCGGCGTTCATGCGCTCGGCGAACTCGGCGCGCGCCTCGTCGAGTTCGGTGCGCGAGATCAGCCCGTCGTCGATCAGGCGCTGGCCGTAGAGCTGCAGCGTGGTCTTCTGCTTCTTGATCGCCTTGTACATCAGCGGCTGGGTGAACATGGGCTCGTCGCCCTCGTTGTGCCCGAACCGGCGGTAGCAGAAGATGTCGATGACGACGTCCTTCTGGAACTTCTGGCGATACTCGGTGGCGACCTTGGCGGCGTGCACCACCGCCTCGGGGTCGTCGCCGTTCACGTGGAAGATCGGCGCGTCGACCATCTTCGCGATGTCGGTCGGATAGGGCGAGGAGCGCGAGAAGGCCGGCGAGGTCGTGAACCCGATCTGGTTGTTGACGATGATGTGCATCGTGCCGCCGGTGCGGTGGCCGCGCAGGCCCGAGAGGCCGAAGCACTCCGCCACCACGCCCTGCCCCGCGAAGGCGGCGTCGCCGTGCAGCAGCACCGGGATCACCTTCGTCCGGTCGCGGCCCGCCTGTTCCTGCTTGGCGCGCACCTTGCCGAGCACCACCGGGTTCACGGCCTCGAGATGCGAGGGGTTGGCCGTGAGCGAGATGTGGACGTTGTTGCCGTCGAACTCGCGGTCGGAGCTCGCCCCGAGGTGATACTTGACGTCGCCCGAGCCGTCGACGCTGTCGGGCTTGAAGCTGCCGCCCTGGAACTCGTTGAAGATCGCGCGGTAGGGCTTGCCCATCACCGCCGCCAGCACCGAGAGCCGCCCGCGGTGGGGCATGCCGAACACCAGCTCCTGCGCGCCCAGCGCGCCGCCGCGCTTGATGATCTGCTCCAGCGCCGGGATCAGCGCCTCGCCGCCGTCGAGGCCGAAGCGCTTGGTGCCCTGGTACTTCACGTGGAGGAACTTCTCGAAGCCCTCCGCCTCGATCAGCTTGTTGAGGATGGCGCGCCGGCCCTCGATGGTGAAGCTGATCTCCTTGCCGTAGCCCTCGATGCGGGACTGGAGCCAGCTTTTCTCCTCGGGGTCCTGCAGGTGCATGAACTGCAGCGCGAAGGTGCCCTGATAGGTGCGTCTCACCAGCGCGTGGATCTCGCGCATGGTGGCGGTCTCAAGGCCGAGCACGTTGTCGATGAAGATCGGGCGGTCGAGGTCGCCCTCCCTGAAGCCGAAGAACGCCGGGTCGAACTCGGGGTGCGCCGGCATCGGGTTCAGCTTCAGCGGGTCGAGGTCGGCGCCGAGATGGCCGCGCGAGCGGAAGCTGCGGATGAACATGATCGCGCGGATCGAATCGAGCGCCGCGGCGCGCATCTGCGCCTGCGTGACCTCGACGCCCGCCGCGTCGGCCTTGGCCTTGATCTTCTCGCCGATCTTGGCGGCGGCCGCCTCCGGCCACTGGCCGTCGAGCGCGGCGATCAGCTCGCCGTTCATCTGGGGCGGCCAGTCTGCGCGCTCCCAGGGCGCGCCCGCGGCTTCCTCGCGCACCGCCATGTTCTCGTCGCCGAGCGCGGCGAAGAAGTCGCGCCAGCTTTCGTCGACGGCGTTCGGGTTCGATGCGTAGCGCGCATACATCTGCTCGACGTATTCCGCGTTGCCGCCCTGGAGGAAGGAGGTGGAGTGGAACGCGTCGTTTCCGCTCTGATCGGTCATGGCTCACGGGGGCGCCTTGCGGCGTCCAGGTCCCTGATTGAGGCGCCGCGACCGTCGCGACGCTCAGCGCAAACACGCACCCTGTTGGCCCCTGAGGCGCCAAAAGTCGATGCGCACAGAAGCCGCGCCCCCTGTCAGGCGGGCGGCGGGCCGTAGGCGTTGGTCTCGGCGTCGCCCCGGCTTGCGAGCCAGTAGATCAGCAGGATCCACAAGACGAGGATAACGAGTCCGAGAACGAGACCCAGCGCCCCGCCCAGCGCCGGCGCCACCGCGACGCCGGCCGACGTCAGCACGAGCGTCAGCAGCCCGGCGCCGTTGGGCGCCACCAGCCACCAGCCCGAACGGCCGGTGTCGTGCAGCCTGCGCCAGCCCGCGGCGAGGAAGGGCAGGAACGTGAGCAGCGAGACGCCGAGCGCGAAGGGGCTGGCCGACTGCTGCGCCGCGGCGATCTCAAGGGTCCGCGTCGTACCGTCCGCCAGCGACTGCGTGCGCTGCACCTCGAGCGTCTCGACGCCAAAGAGGGCGAGGTCCAGAACCGCCGCGGCGATGTTCAGCAGGACCACGGCGAGCGCGAACCACCAGTACTCCGGCCGGGCCGCGCGCCCCGAGAACGTCGCGTACTTGCGCAGGCAGGTCGAGACGGCCTCAAGGACGCCCATTTCAGCCCCCGATCGCCTTGATGACGGCCTCGCCAAGGCCCGCGGGGCTGTCGGCCACCACGATGCCGGCGGCCTTCATCGCCTCGATCTTGTCCTCCGCGCCGCCCTTGCCGCCGGCGATGATCGCCCCGGCATGGCCCATGCGCCGCCCCGGAGGCGCCGTGCGCCCGGCGATGAAGCCGGCGACCGGCTTGCCGCGCCCGGCCTTCTTCTCGTCGGCGATGAACTGCGCGGCGGTCTCCTCGGCGTCGCCGCCGATCTCGCCGATCATGATGATGCTTGTCGTCTCGGGGTCGCGCAGCAGCCACTCGATGGCGTCGAGGTGTTCGGTGCCCTTGATCGGGTCGCCGCCGATGCCGATGCAGGTGCTCTGGCCGAGGCCCGCGTCGGTGGTCTGCTTCACGGCCTCATAGGTCAGCGTGCCCGAGCGCGAGACGACGCCGACCGAACCGCGGCGGTGGATGTGGCCGGGCATGATGCCGATCTTGCAGGCGTCAGGCGTGATCACGCCGGGGCAGTTCGGTCCGATCAGCACCGAACTCGAGCCCATCAGCGCGCGTTTCACCTTCATCATGTCAAGCACCGGGATGCCCTCGGTGATGCAGACGATCAGCTCCAGCTCGGCGTCGATGGCTTCGAGGATCGCGTCGGCGGCGAAGGGCGGCGGCACGTAGATGGCGGTGGCGTGGCAGCCGGTCGCCTCCTTCGCCTGCACGACGGTGTCGAACACCGGCAGGCCGATATGGGTCGAGCCGCCTTTGCCCGGCGTCACGCCGCCGACCATCTTCGTCCCGTAGGCGATGGCCTGCTCGGAGTGGAAGGTGCCCTGCGCGCCCGTCAGGCCCTGGCAGATCACCTTGGTGTTTTCGTCAACGAGTACGGCCATTGTCCACGTCTCCGGTCATGGGGTGCGCCGCAGCGGGTTGCGCGCGGCAGGATTGGGTCCGAAGGGCGCGGCTCAGGCCGCCTTGTCCTTTACCGCCGCGACGATCTTCTGCGCGGCGTCGGCGAGGTTGTCGGCGGCGATGACGTTCAGGCCGCTCTCGTTGATGATCTTCTTGCCAAGCTCGACGTTGGTGCCCTCAAGCCGCACCACCAGCGGCACCGAAAGACCGACCTCCTTCACCGCCGCAATCGTGCCCTCGGCGATGACGTCGCATCGCATGATGCCGCCGAAGATGTTGACGAGGATGCCCTTCACCTTCGGGTCGGCGGTGATGATCTTGAAGGCCTCGGTCACCTTCTCCTT
>CAYGUQ010000164.1:0-8434 GCA_964352995.1 uncultured Rhodobacterales bacterium | reverse complement strand
CCGGCGGGTGCAGTACGTCTTCCAGGACCCCATCGCCTCGCTGAACCCGCGCAAGACCATCCGGCGGACGCTGGAGGCGCCGATGCGCCGCCTGCTGGGCATGGACGCGCCCGCCCGCGCCGCGCGGCTGGAGGCGCTGATGGCGGCGGTGGGCCTGCGCCCCGGCTTCCTCGACCGCCACCCGCACGAGTTCTCCGGCGGGCAGGCGCAGCGCATCGGCATCGCCCGCGCGCTGGCCGCCGAGGCGAAGGTGGTGGTGCTCGACGAGCCGGTCTCGGCGCTCGACGTGTCGGTGCAGGCGCAGGTGCTGACGCTGCTGAAGAGGCTGCGCGCGGAACTGGGCCTGACGCTGATCTTCATCAGCCACGACCTCGCCGTGGTGGAGACGATCTCCGACGACCTCGCGGTGATGTATTTCGGGCGCGTGGTCGAGACGGGGCCTGCGCGCGCCGTCTACGCAGCGCCGCGCCACCCCTACACCGAGCTGCTGCTGCGCTCCGCCCCGCGGCCGGGCGCGGGGCGGCTGGAGGCCGAGCGCGGCGCCGCGGACCTGCCCGACCCGACGGCGCCGCCGCCGGGCTGCGCCTTCGCCGCGCGATGCCCCCGCGCCGAGGCGCGCTGCCGGGCCGAGCGGCCGGGGCTCGACGCCGGCGGCGGAGACGGCGTACGCGTCGCCTGCTGGCGCCCCCTGCGATGAGCGCGCCGCCGCGGCCGGCCCTGCGATGAGCGCGCCGCCGCGGCGCGACCCGCGCCCCGCCGCCATCCTGCGCCGCATCAAGGACATGATCGCCGAGGAGGGGCTGCGTCCGGGCGACCGGCTGCCCGGCGAGCAGGCGCTGATGGCGCGCTTCGCCGCCTCGAAGGGCTCGGTGCGCGAGGCGGTCGCCGCGCTCACCGCCCAGGGCCTCGCCCGCTCGCGCACCGGGCCGGGCGGCGGGCTGTTCCTCACCGCCATCGCTCCCGAGCGCACCGTCGCCGCGATGGCGGACGCCTTCGTCTTCGACCCGCCGGCGGCGGCCGACGTCTACGCCCTGCGCATCCTGCTGGAGCCCGCGCTGGCGGAGAGCCTCGCGGGGCGGCTCGCGCCCGCCGATCTGGCGGGGCTGGAGGCCGTCATGGCGCGCTACGCCGCCCCGCCGGCCGACGCGGAGGAGGCGCGGGCGCAGCGCCTCGCGGAGCTGGAGTTCCACGCCCGCCTCGCCGCGCTCGCCCCCAACCGCGTGCTCGGCCTGCTCTGCGCCGGGCTGACGGCGCTGCTGCGCGACGCTACGTCGGCGCGGGCGCTCTACGACCTTCCCATGGGCGACCTGCGCGAGATGGGCCTCGCCGCCCAGCGCCGGCTGCTGGAGGCGCTGGCGCGCGGGGACGCCGCCGAGGCGCGCGCCGTCTCTCAGTCGCATATGGAGGAGGCCGCGCGCCGGATGATCGCCGCCGAGACGCGCCTTGCGCCGCGTCTCTCGGGCGTCGGCGGCTGAGAGCCCGCTGCGCCGACCGCGTTTCGCGGACCCCGCGTCGCGCCCGACCGTCTAGCCTGCGGCGCAGCCGGCGGGGGCTGAGACGAGCCCCGCGCCGAAGACGGCGTCGCGGCCGGGCGCGCCGAGATCGCGGGCCGTCTGCGCGAGCCGGTCTCTGACGGCGGCGATGTCGAGGCTCTCCAGCCCGCGATCCGCGGCGATGGCGGCGGTGACGAACGGCGCCGCCGCCGAGGTGCCGCTGATGACGCGCAGGCGCCCCCGGTCCATGAGCAGGATGTCGACGCCGGGCGCCGCGAGGTCGATCTGCGCGCCGCGCGTCGCGCGCTCGTAGACCGCAAGCTCGCGGTCCACGGCCGTGACCGCCAGCACGAACGGAAAGGCCGCCGGGAAGAGCGGCGGAACCGACGGCCCCTCGTTGCCCGCCGCGGCGACGAGCGCCATGTCCCGCCCCGCCGCGCGCGCGAGGCCGCGGTCGAGCAGCTTGTTGCGCGGTCCGGCAAGGCTGATGTTGACGACGTCGACGCCCTCGCCGCGCAGCCAGTCCACGGCGCGCAGGATGCCGACGACCCCCGCCGCGTCGCCGCCCGGAACCGCGGGGTCGACGACGTTGGCGCTGTAGAGCGTGGCGCCGGTCAGCCGGCCGGGGCCGTTGATGAGCTCCGCCATCAGGTCGCCGTGGTCGGAGGCCGGCGGCGCGTCGGTCTCGAAGAACCTCCGCTGCACGACGGCGCCGTCGAGGAGGCCGGGATGGCCCGGCGAGACGCCGGCGTCGATCATGCCGACCGAGCGCACGGCCGGGCAGCCGTCGCCGGGCCATCCGATCAGCGCGTTGGCGTAGAAGCGCGCGGCGTCGCCGCCCGTCGCGGTCTGCAGCCGGTAGAGATGGTGCGCGCCGGCGGTCGCGCCGGGCGAGGCGGCTTCGAGCTCGTCGATGGCCTGCTGGATGGTCCGCCCTGGCGGGATGGCGAGCACGATCAGCACTTCGTCGAGGTCGGTCAGGGGATGGGTCGCGATCTCCGCGTAGCCCAGAGCCAGCGACCGCGCGAGCGTCGCCTCGTGGGGCGGCGCCGTCAGGACGACGACTTCGCGATCGTCGAGGATTTCCGCGCTCTGAGGGGCGGCGCCCTCCGCCGCCAGCCGCGGCGGGGACGGCGCCGCGCAGGACGCGGCGAGCATGACGGCGAGCAGGGCTGCGAGGCGCGGGCGCATCTTCGTCCTCCGACAGGTTCCTTTCAGACGACGGGCGAGGTCTACTCGTCCGCGACGAGATCGATGAGGGGCGACGCCTCGAGGCGCGCCCGGGCCGCGGCGCGGGCGTCCTCGGACGCGAAGTCGAGCCGGTAGAGGCCGATGGCGCCGGGGCCGTCCACGATGCGCGCCTCCAGGCTCCTCAGCAGTTCCCCGACGGCCGCGGCGGTCGCGTCGGGCGCGAAGGCGACGCCGAGGACGTGGCGGGCGGCCGGGTCGGACGCGGTCCGGAAGGCCGGCGCCTCCCCGGTCGAAAGGGTCGAGCCGATGTAGACGGCCTGGCCGAGCCCGACGACGCCGAGCAGCACCGCCGCCGCCCGCCACATCCCCATGCGGCGCGGGGCGATCGCGGCCCCGCGCGCCGGCTGCTCGCGCCTGATGGCGGCCTCCAGCCGGCGCCAGCCGAATTCGGACGCGTCGGGCCCGGCGTCCTCGCCGCGCAGCGCCGGCCCGAGCCCGCGCATCAGCGCGATCTCCGCCTTCAGCGCCGGGTCCGCGGCCGTCGCCGCCTCGATCCGCTCGGAGAGCGCGGGCTCGGCCGCGCCGCGGACATGGGCGAGCAGGTCGTCCTCCGAAAAGGGTCGGTCCGCCATTTGCCTCACTCCTCGCTGCGCGTCGCTCGTGCGACGTCTGCAATGTCGTCCGACCCGCCCCTTCGGTTCAAATTCATCCGCCGAGGCGCGAGAGGCAGCGCATCAGCAGCTTCTTGGCGTGGAAGACGCGCGTCTTGACGGTTCCCTCGGGAATGCCCTCGATCGCCGCCACTTCGGGGTAGCTGAGCTCCTCGAAGAAGGCGAGATGCACCACGGCGCGATGGTGGGCGGAGAGCTTTCCGACGCATTCCCTGACGCGCCGGGCGTCCTGCGCCGCGGCGATGACCTCGTCGGCGTCCGGCTCGTCGCCTGGCGTGGTCTCGTCGGGCTCGCCAAGCGACACGCGCGCCTGCTTGCGCAGGTGGTCGAGCACCTTGTTTCTTGCGAGGGAGAAGATCCACGAGCGCACCGAGGACCGGCCCTGAAACCCCTCCGCGCCGCGCCACACGCTCAGCATGGTCTCGTGGGCGATGTCCGCAGCTTCGGTTTCGTCGCGCAGGCGGCTGCGGACGAAGCGGCGCACGGGCTCCGCGTGCTCGAGGTAGAGCGCGCGCATCGCCGCCATGTCGCCGCCCGCCACGCGCAGCAGAAGGTCGGCGTCGCGCTGATCATCCGTCCCGTCGATCATGCGGCCTCTTCCAGCGGGGGCGCGCCGGCGCAGCCCGGCTCGGCGAGATGCGCGCGGGCTGCGACCTGTGCGGCGACCATCGACTATCACGGCCGAGCCCCGCGGACCAATCGCGCGATGCGTCGCGGCGTGCGCGGGAAGGGCCCGCAGGGACGCTGCGAGCGCCGCGTCGCGAAGGCCGCGCCCCGACTACTCGGCGTCCACGATGTTCATGTAGCGCGCCAGCCCGGAGCGGAGATGCGCCTCGGCGGCCAGCCGCGCCTTCTCGGGGTCGCCCGAGCCGACGCCCAGCAGTATCGCCTCATGCTCCTCGATCGACCGCGCGATGTTGGTGGCGATGGAGAGGCCGCGGCGGCGGTAGAGGTGCATCTCCTTGACGAGGTTGTCGTAGATCGTCTTGGCCTTCGGGTTGGCCGCCGCCTGCATCAGCATGTCGTGGAACTCGATGTTGAGCGCGTAGTAGCCGTTCGCGTCGTCCTCGACATGGGCGCGGCGCATCCGGTCGAGGTTGCGCTCCAGCCGCTGCGCGAGATCGCCTTCGAGGCCGGCGGAGACCCGCCGCGCCGCCGACGCGCAGGCCATGGCGAAGATCGCCCCGCGCAGATCGTAGAGGTTGCGCACCTCGGCGATGGTCGTCGCGTGGACGTAGGCGCCGCGGTTCGCCACGAGGTCGATCAGGCCGGAGTCGGCGAGCGAGCGGATCGCCTCGCGCATCGTGCCGCGGCTGACGCCCATGGCGGTGGAGAGGGCCAGCTCGTTGAGCTTCTCGCCCGCCGCGAGCTGCCCCTCGATGATCATGCGTTCGATTTCGAGGCGCGCCTCGCCGGCGAGCGTCGCGCGCCGCTGACCGATGGATTTCGCCTCGAACGCCATGGCGTCTTGTCGCCCTGCGCGCCGGGTATTGTCAACATTTAACATTTATATTGCGCGGCGCGAGGGCTTGGCTTAGACGGGGTTCAAGCGCCAGTTCGACGGGAGACCAGCCATGGCGGAACCTGCGCCGCACCGGACCGCCGGAGCAGCCGCCCCGGCGAGCGAGGCGCTCGCCGGTCTGCGCGTGCTAGACCTGACGCGCGTGCGCTCGGGCCCGACCTGCGTGCGCCAGCTCGCCGACTGGGGCGCGGACGTCGTCAAGATCGAGGCGCCGGAGGATGCGGCGCAGTTCGGCGGCCCGCGGTCAGGGCCCGATTTCCAGAACCTGCACCGCAACAAGCGCAGCCTGACGCTCGACCTCAAGTCGAAGGACGGGCTGAGGGCCTTCCGCAAGCTCGCCGAGACCGCCGACGTCGTCGTCGAGAACTTCCGCCCCGGCGTGAAGAAGCGGCTGGGGATCGACTACGACACGCTTTCCGCCGCCAATCCCGGTCTGATCTACGCCTCGATCTCCGGCTTCGGTCAGGACGGCCCGCTCGCCGACCGCCCCGGCTTCGACCAGATCGCGCAGGGCATGGGCGGACTGATGTCGATCACCGGAAAGCCCGGCGAGGGGCCGATGCGCGTTGGCATCCCGATCGCCGACCTCTGCGCCGGGCTCTTCGCCGCGCAGGGGATCATGATCGCGCTGCTGGAGCGGGCGAAATCGGGCAGGGGCCAGTGGATCCAGACCTCGCTGCTGCAGGCGCAGGTCTTCATGCTCGACTTCCAGGCGGCGCGATACCTGATGGACGGCGAGGTGCCGGGGCAGGCGGGCAACAATCATCCCACCTCGATCCCCACCGGCGTCTTCAGGACCGCCGACGGCCACATGAACATCGCCGTCACCGGCAACGTCATGTGGAGGAAGTTCGCCGAGGCGATGGGACGGCCCGACTGGTTGACCGACGACCGCTTCGAGACGGCGCCCTTGCGGTCGGACAACCGCGACGCGCTGGGCGTCGAGATCGAGGCGATCACCGCAACGCGGCCCACGGCGGAATGGATCGAGATGCTGATCGCCGCCGGCGTGCCGGCGGGCGAGATCAACGACATCGGGCAGGTCTTCGCCGACCCGCAGGTGCGCCATCTCGGCCTCGCCCAGCCCGTCGTCAGCCATGAGCGGGGGGAGACGCATCTCGTCGGCCAGCCGATCCAGATGAGCCGCACGCCGAGCCGCATCGCCGCGCCGCCGCCGCTGGCGGGCCAGCATTCGGCGGAGATTCTCGCAGAGATCGGCTTCAGCGCCGACGAGATCGCCGCGATGAAGGCCTCCGGCGCAACCTGACCAGAGAGTTCGAGCCATGACCGACAAGATCATCACCGAACAGTCGGGCGACATCGCCCGCATCGTGTTCAACCAGCCGGAGAAGCGCAACGCGGTCTCGCTGGAGATGTGGGAGGCCGTCGAGGCCGCCGCGACGCGCTTCGCCGCCGACGCCAGCGTGCGCATCCTCATTCTCTCCGGCGCCGGCGGCAAGGCGTTCGTCTCGGGCGCGGACGTCTCGAAGTTCGAGAGCGAGCGCGCCAGCGCCGAGGCCGTCGCCCACTACAACGCGACGACCAAGCGGGTCTACGACCTCGTGGAGGCCTTTCCCAAGCCGACCATCGCGCAGATCGACGGCTTCTGCGTCGGCGGCGGCGTGGCGCTGGCGCTCTGCTGCGACCTGCGCATCTGCGGCGACAACGCGCAGTTCGCGATTCCCGCAGCGAAGCTCGGCCTCGGCTACGGCTACCCCGGCATCAAGCGGCTGGTCGACGTCGTCGGCCCGGCCTTCGCCAAGGAGATCTTCTTCACCGCCCGCCGCTTCGACGCCGAGGAGGCGCGGGTCATGGGCCTCGTCAACCGGGTCGTGCCGGCCGAGAAGGTCGCCGAGGTCGCCGAGGAGACCGCGCGGATGATCGCCGGCAACGCGCCGATGACGGTGAACTCCGTCAAGTTCATCGTCGGCCAGGCGGTGCTGCCCGAGAGCGAGCGCGACCTCGCCGCCTGCGACGCCCGCGTGAAGGCCTGCTTCGACAGCCAGGACTACATCGAGGGCCGCCGCGCCTTCCTCGAGAAGCGCAAGCCGGATTTCGTCGGCGCATGACCGCCGGGGCGGCGCGGTCGGTCGACGCGCAGGCGGCGCGCGCGCGGCTGGAGAAGGCGCTCGACGGGCACAGCCAGGCGTTCGAGACCTTCTTTCTCGCGCGCTTTCTCGATCTCTCCTTCGAGTATCTGCCCGCGGACGCGCCCGACGCCGAGAAGGAGGCATGCCGCGTCTCGTTTCCGGTGAGCGAGATGGTGATGAACCCGCAGGGCTCGCTCCATGGCGGGGTGATGGCCTCGGCGATGGACATCTCCATGGGCCATCTCGTCAACAAGGTGGCGGGGCCCGGCGCGACGATCGAGATGAAGATCCAGTTCATGCGCCCCTTGACCGAGGGCGTCGCGACCTGCGAGGGCCGCTTCACGCGGCGCGGCCGCACGCTCTCCTTCATGGAGAGCCGCCTGACGGGGCCGGACGGCAAGCTGGCGGCGCTCGCCACGGCGACTTGGAAGATGCCCGGTTGAGAAAGCAGGAATGACGCGATGCTGACCTCCAAGCCCGGCCTCATGGATGAGGTTCGCGCCCGTTTCGCCCATGTCGACGCGTGCCCCTTCGACGGGCCGCGCGTTTTCTTCGAGAACGCCGGCGGCGCGCTCACGCTGAATGCGGTGGTGGAGACGACCGCGCGCATGGCCGCGATCCCCGACAATCAGGGGCGCGACAACCCGGCCTCGCACGCGCTGGTCGCGATGATCGACAAGGCCAAGGCTGACATGCGCGTGCTCTTCAACGCGCCCGGGGGGCAGTTCTTCGTCGGCGAGAGCGGGACCGAGCTCATCTTCCGCCTCGTGCGCACGGCGGCGATGGGCGCGCCCGCCGGCCGGGTGCTCGGCAGCACGCTGGAGCACCCCGCGACCCGCAGCGCGGCGGCCAAATGGGCGCAGGCGGCGGGCAAGCCGCATGTCCTCGTCAGCCACGACGTCGAGACCGGATCGGTCGGTCCCGACGAGTACGCTCCCGAGATCACGCCCGACACCCGCGTCGCGACGATACTGCACACCTCGCCCGTCACCGGGATGGGGGTGGACGTCGCCGCCGTCGCGTGCGCCATCCGCGCCGTGGCGCCGGAGTGCTACATCATCGTGGACGGGATCCAGCACGCCGCGCATGGCCGGCTCGACATCGCGAGCTATGACGTCGACGGCTACGTCATCTCGCCCTACAAGGCGTTCTCGCGGCACGGCTATGGCGTGGCGTGGGTGTCGGACCGGCTGTCGGCGCTGCCGCATGAGCATCTGCTCGACGCGCCCGGCGAGCCGTGGGAGCTCGGCACCCGCGACACCGGCGCCTACGCGACCTTCTCCGACGTCGTGGACTATTTCGAGTGGCTCGGCGGCCGCTTCACCGACGCCGAGGATCGCCGCGCGCGCATCGTGGCCGCGGGCGAGGCGATCCACGCCCACGAGAAAGCGCTCACCGACGCGATGCTGCACGGCGTCGGCAACCAGAAGGGCCTCGCCGACATGCCGGGCGTCACCATCGTCGGCG
>CAYGUQ010000163.1:0-8443 GCA_964352995.1 uncultured Rhodobacterales bacterium | reverse complement strand
CCGCGACGATCGGCGGGCGCCCCGCCGGGCCGCGCGGCCACGCCGTCTTCACCGCGCAGTTCAATCATGGCATGGGGCCGGCGATCTCGATCCCCTGCGGGCGCGGCGCGTCGGGCCTGCCGCTCGGCCTGCAGATCGCCGCCGCGATGGGGCGGGACCGGGAGGTTCTGGGGGCGGCGCTGGCGTTCGAGCGCGCGCTTGCGTCCGCGACGGAGGCCCTCGCATGAGGCTGCTGCTGCTCAACCCGAACATGTCGCAGGAGATGACCGCGCGGATGGAGGCGGTCGCGCGCGCCGCCGCATGGCCCGGCGTCGAGATCACGGCGCTGACGGCGACGCGCGGGTTCCCCTACATCTCCAGCCGCGCCGAGGCCCAGATCGCCGGCGGCGTGGTGCTGGAGATGATCGCCGACCATGTCGGCGAGACCGACGCGGTGATCATCGCCGCCTTCGGCGACCCCGGGCTTCACGCGGCGCGCGAGCTCTTCGACCTGCCGGTGGTCGGGCTGGCGGAGGCCTCCCTCCTGACGGCTTCGATGCTGGGCGAGCGGTTCGGCGTCGTCACCTTCACCACGCGGATGCGCGCCTGGTACGCCGACGCCGTGCGCGACGCGGGCCTCTCGGCGCGCTTCTGCGGCGTGCGCTGCCCCGACGTCGAGCCGGAAGGGCCGGTCCACGCGGTCGCCGACGCCCACGCCGAGCTCATTCGCACGCTGTGCGCGCAGGCCGCGCTGGAGGACGGCGCCGACGCCGTCATCCTCGGCGGCGCCCCGCTGACGGGGCTCGCGAGCCGACTGGACCCGGCCTCGCCGGTCACGCTCGTCGATCCCGTCGCCGCCGCGGTCGGCCTCGCCGAGGCGCTGGCGCGCGCGGCGCCGAGGGGCGCGCGGTCCGGCCGCTTCGCCCGGCCGCCGGCTAAAGCTTCCGCCGGCCTCCACCCGCCGCTGGCGGACTGGATCGCCCGGCGAGGCTGACGCCTCGTCACCCCCCGGCGCTGCGCGAGAGCGTGACGGCCCAGCCCGGCCGCGGCCGCAAGTCTGTTCGGCGAGACGGAACCGGAACACGCGGTCGACCGTTCAGCTGGCGCAGGCGACAGGGGTTTCGCATGGACGATCGCGGCTTCGGCAGGGCTCTCGACGAAGACCGCTGGTGGGGCGCGTCGCGGCTCGATGGCGACGTCTGGCGTCTCGCCCTTTGGGCGCCCGGCGCCGCCGCCGCAGAGGTCGACGTAGCTGGTCGCCGCAGCGCCATGGAGCGCCTGCCCGATGGGAGGCTGGCGGCCCATGTCCGCGCCTCCGCCGGCGAGCGCTACCGCTTCGTGATGGACGGCGCGGCCTTCCCCGACCCCGCCGCGCGGGCGCAGTCGGGCGGCGTCCACGGCTGGTCCGTCCTCGTCGATCACGACGCCTTCGCGTGGGCGACGCCATGGGCCGGGCGGCCGTGGGAGGAGGCGGTGGTCTACGAGATGCATGTCGGCGCCTTCACCCCGGAAGGAACCTTCGCCGCCGCCGCGCGGAAACTGCCCGAACTGGCCGATCTCGGGATCACCGCGGTGGAGCTGATGCCGGTGGGTCAGTTTCCCGGCCGCCGCGGCTGGGGCTACGACGGCGTCCTTCCCTTCGCGCCGCACGAGGCCTACGGCGCTCCCGACGACCTCAAGGCTTTCGTCGACGCCGCCCACGCCTGCGGGCTGATGGCGCTCCTCGACGTCGTCTACAACCATTTCGGCCCCGACGGCGCCTGTCTGCACGAGATCGCGCCGGCCTTCTTCGACGCCGCCCGCATGACGCCCTGGGGCCCCGGCATCGACTATGCGCAGCCGGCGGTGCGGGCGTTCTTCGTCGAGAACGCGCTGATGTGGCTGCGCGACTATCGCTTCGACGGCCTGCGCCTCGACGCCGTGCACCAGATCGCGGACCCCTCGGACCCCGATCTCGTCGAGCGCATCGCGGCCTGCGCCCGCGCCGAGATCGCCGACCGCCCGATCCACCTCATCGCCGAGGACGAGCGCAACGTCCTGCGGCACAGGGAGCGCGGCGCGGTGCAGGCCGTCTGGAACGACGACTGGCACCACGCCGTGCATTGCGCGCTGACCGGCGAGCGCGAGGGCTACTACGCAAGCTTCGCCGTCGATCCGGTCGGCGATCTCCTCGCCGCCTGCCGCCAAGGCCATGTCGAGCAGGGCCAGCCGCGCCCCGGGCGGGACGGCCCGCGCGGCGAACCGGCCGGCCATCTGCCGACGACCGCCTTCGTGAACGCCAACCAGACCCATGACCAGATCGGCAACCGCGCCCATGGCGAGCGGCTTCTGGCGCTGGCGGACCCGCGCGGCGCGGCGGCGGCCCATGCGCTGCTGCTGAGCGCGCCCTTCGTCCCGATGCTCTTCATGGGAGAGGAGGCCGGCGAGACGGCCCCCTTCCTGTTCTTCACCGACCACGCCGACGCGCTCGCCGAAGCGGTGCGCGACGGGCGGCGGGCGGAGTTCGCGCGCTTCGCAGGCTTCTCTGGCGACGCCGTCCCCGACCCCAACGCCGCCGAGACGTTCGAGCGGTCGCGTCCGTTCAGGCGACAGACCGAAGGCGGCGGGGACTGGCGCGCGCTGACGCGGGCGATCCTCGCCTTCCGCCGCGCCCGCGTCGTCCCGCTGCTCAGGAGCGGCCGCGACGGACCCGCCCTCGCGCGGCGCACCGGCGAGTTCTCCTTCACCTGCGAGTGGCGCTTCACGGCCGGCGTGCTGAGCGCGCACGTCAATCTCGGCGCGCCTCCGCGACGCCCGCCGCGCGCCGCGGCCCATGACGTCGCCGTGGGCGACCTTGCCGCCGATCCTTTCGCCTTCGCAGCCAGCGTGACCGAGACATGACCCCCTCGACGACCTACCGCCTGCAGCTGCGCGAGGGGACCGGTTTCGCCGAGGCGGCGGCGCTGCTGCCCTATCTGGCGGGACTGGGCGTCAGCCATCTCTATCTCTCGCCCGTCTTCACCGCCGCCGGCGGCTCGACGCACGGCTACGACGTGACCAACCCCGCCGAAATCGATCCCTCTCTCGGCGGACGCGAGGGTTTCGATCGGCTCGCGGCTCAGGCCCGCGCGGCGGGGCTGGGGCTGATCCTCGACATCGTGCCGAACCACACCGCGTTCACCATCGAGAACCCGTGGCTGCGCGATGTGCTTCGCCGCGGCGCCGACAGCCGCTACGCGCGGTTCTTCGACATCGACTGGTCGCTCGGCCGGCTGGCGCTGCCGTGGCTGTCGAAGCCGTTCGAGACGCTGCTCGCCGAAGGGGCCCTCGTCATCGCCGACGGCGCCGACGGCCCGGTGCTCACCGACGGCGCGGCGACTGCGCCGCTCGCGCCCGGCACGGCGCCCGAGCTGCGCCTGCGGGCCTGCCCCGACGCCGTCCGCGAGGCCCATGAGCGGCAGCCATGGCGGCTGGCGCATTGGGAGATCGAGCGCGACGGCGTCACGCACCGGCGCTTCTTCAACGTGACCGGTCTGATCGGGATGCGCGTGGAGGACCCCGACGTTTTCGACGCCATGCACGCGCTGCCGGTCGCGCTGATCCGCGAGGGCGTCGCGCAGGGGCTGCGCGTCGACCATGTGGATGGTCTGGCCGACCCAGCCGCCTATCTGCGCCGGCTGCGCGAGGCGGTGGGCGACGCGCCGATCTGGGTCGAGAAGATCCTCGTGGGCGACGAGCGGCTGCCGGACTGGCCGGTCGAGGGGACCACCGGCTACGAGGCCGGCCGCGCCATCTCGCGGCTCCTCGCCGACGGGCCGGGGCACGCGCGCCTCGACGCCCTATGGCGCGCGGAGACGGGGCGTGCGGGCGATTTTCACGAGACGCTGCTCACCGCCAAGCGGGAGGTCCTGCCGCTGGAGCTCGCCGCGGAGATGCGCCAGCTCATCGCACTGGGCCGCGCGGCCGCCGAGGCGGCGCCGGAGATCGAGACCGGCGAGGAGGCGCTGCGCGAGGCCGTCGTCGCCCTGCTCGTCGCCTTCCCCCGCTATCGCACCTACTTCGCAGACGGCTGCGCGCGCGCGGAGGACCGCGCCCTGATGGCGCGCGTCGCCGACGAAGCCGCCGCGGGCCTGCGCTCCGATCGCGTTCTGCGTTTCCTCGCCGCTCTGGCGACCGACGCCGGGACGCCAGAGGCCGTCGCGTTCCGCACCCGGTTCCAGCAGGTCACCGGCGCGCTGATCGCCAAGGCCCATGAGGACACCGCCGCGTTCCGCTTCACCCGCTGCCTCGTCGCCAACGAGGTGGGCGCCGAGCCCGACGCCGCGACGCTCGACCCGGCCGGCTTCGACGCGTGGATGGCCGGGCGGGGCGCGACGGGGCTGACGCTGACCTCCTCCCATGACAGCAAGCGCTCCGAGGACGCTCGCGCGCGCCTCGCGGCGATTACGCATGATCCGGAAGCCTTCGGGCGGCTCTGGACGGAGGCTCCCGGCGCGGAGGACGTTCCGGCCGCTCTGCGCTGGTATGTCCTGCAGTCGCTGCTTGCGATCTGGACGCCGGGCGCCCGCGATCTCGGCGAGCGCCTCGCCGACCACGTCGAGAAGGCGATGCGCGAGGCGAAGGAGGCGACGAGCTGGACCCATCCCGAGCCGGAGGCGGAGGCGCGCGCCCGCGCCTTCGCCGTGAAGCTCGCGGAGGCCTGGGGCGAGGCTCCGCCGGCGCCGGCGCTGGCGCTCATCGCGCGCGGCGAGGCGCTGGCGCTCTGCCAGACGGCGCTGAAGATGACGATCCCCGGCGTCCCCGACGTCTATCAGGGCTGCGAGCGGCCGTTCTTCGCGCTCACCGACCCTGACAACCGGCGTCCGGTCGACTGGGAGGGGCTCGAGACGCTGCGCGAGGCCGACGGCTTCGCCGGCAGCAAGGCGCGCCTCACCGTCATGCTGGCGCGGCTGAGGCGCGAGGCGCCTGAATTCTTCGCCCGCGCCGGCGCGCGCCTCGAAGCCGGTCCCGACGGCGCGCTGCGCCTCACGCGCAGCGACGGCGGCATGACCCTGACGCTGACGCTGCGCCGCGACGGCGGCGACGCCGGCGCCGGGGCGATCTGGCCGGTCGACCCGCGCGACCGCGGCGCCTGCGTCGCCGTCGATCGCGATCACGCCATATGATCCCGTGCGCAGAGGAGGCCGCCATGCCGGCTGGAAGACTCACCGACCTCACCGACGTCGTCGCCGTCCTCCTCGCGGGAGGGCAGGGCTCGCGCCTGCATGAGCTGACCGCGGCGGAGTGCAAGCCGGCCATCCCCTTCGCCGGGGCCGCGCGGATCGTGGACTTCGCGGTGGCGACGGTCGCGCGCGCCGGACTGCGGCGCCTGCTGGTTGCGACGCAGTATCGGCCCGAGACGCTGACCCGCCACCTTCGGACGCTCTGGACGCCGGTGTTCGGCGAGGGGCTGTCGATCCGGGACGGCGCCGAAGCGCCGGGCGGCTACGGCGGCACCGCCGGCGCCGTGGCGGCCAACCGCGCCTTCATCGCGGCGGCGGCGCCGACTGAGGTCGTGGTGCTGGCGGCCGACCATGTCTACGAGCTCGACCTCGTCGCGATGATCTCTGCCCACCGCCTGAGCGGCCGCCCGGCGACGGTCGCGGTCGAGCTTGCGCCGAGGGCCGCCGCGAGCGCCTTCGGCGTGCTGTCGGCCTCGCCCGACGGCGCCGTCACCGCCTTTGACGAGAAGCCGGCCGATCCCGACCCTGCGCCCGATCGCCCCGACATGGCGCTGGTGAGCCTCGGCATCTACGTCTTCGACTGGGCGTGGCTCAGCGCGATCCTCGCGCGCGACGCGGCCGCATGCGGGGCGCTGCTCGATTTCGGCAGGGACGTGCTGCCGGCGGCGGTCGCGGCCGACGCCGCGCTCGCCTGGCGCGCCAAGGGGCCGAATGGACGCGCGCCCTACTGGCGCGACGTCGGCACGCTCGACGCCTACCGCCTCGCCCAGCTCGATTTCGGCGGCCTCCGCCCGCCCTGCGCCCTGCCCGCCGCCGCCGCGGCGCGCCTCGTCCCGCCGTTGGGCGACGTCGCGCCGAACCGCGGCCGGCGCTGGTCGCTGCTGGCGGAGACGGTGGTGATGTCCGGCGCGCGGGCCGAGCCCGGCGCGCGCCTCACCCGCGCGATCCTCGCGCCGGGGGCTGTCGCGCCCGGCGATCTCGTCGTCGGCGAGGACGCCGACGAGGACGCCCGCTGGTTCCGGCGCACCGACGCCGGCACCACCCTCGTGACCGCCGACATGCTCGCGCGGCGCGAGGCCCAACGTCGCCGGCGCGTCTACGCCGACATGATCTCCAAAGGAGCCGCAACATGCTGAAGCGCGCCGCGCCGGCCTTCGACCTCTCAGGCTCCCGCCCCGACAGCCTCGGCGCCGAGGCGGACGGGGACGGCGTCAACTTCGCGCTGTTCTCCGACAACGCCGAACGGGTGGAGCTCTGCCTCTTCGACGACGGCGGGGAACACGAGACCGCGCGGCTCGACATGCCGCTCATGGAGGGCGGCGTCTGGCACGGCCGCCTGCCCGGCGTCCGGCCGGGGCAGGTCTACGGCTACCGCGTCCATGGCCCCTACGCGCCCGAGCAGGGCCACCGCTTCAACCCCGCGAAGCTCCTGCTCGACCCCTACGCCCGCGAACTGCGCGGCGGCCTGCGCTGGGACGACGCGCTGTTCGGCTACCCGATCGGCGGGGACGACCACGAGCGCGACGACCGCGACAGCGCCGCCTTCATGCCCAAGGCCGTCGTCGTCGACCACGCCTTCGACTGGGAGGCCGACGCCGCCATCCGCCGCCGCTGGGAGGAGACCGTCGTCTACGAGGCCCATGTGAAGGGTCTGACGATGCGCCGGCCCGGCGTGGCGCAGGCCGACCGCGGAACCTTCGCCGCCCTCGCCGACGACGCCATGATCGAGCACCTGCTGAAGATCGGCGTGACCGCCATAGAACTGCTGCCGGTCCACGGCTTCGTCGACGACCGCCACCTGATCGAGCGCGGGCTGTCGAACTACTGGGGCTACAACACGCTCGCCTTCTTCGCCCCGCACGCGCCCTACCTGAAGTCGCGCGACATCCGCGAGGTGAAGCGGGCGGTGAAGCGGTTCCACGCCGCCGGCATCGAGGTGATCCTCGACGTCGTCTACAACCACACTTGCGAAGGCAACGAGAAGGGGCCGACGCTCAGCTTCCGCGGCATCGACAACGCCAGCTACTACCTGCTGTCGCCCGACGCGCCTCAGCACAGCTACGACACCACGGGCTGCGGCAACACGCTCAACGTGGCGCACCCGATGGTGCTGCGCCTGGTGCTGGATTCGTTGCGCTACTGGGTGCAGGCGATGCATGTCGACGGCTTCCGCTTCGACCTCGCCTCGACGCTCGGTCGCGAGGCGACCGGCTTCGAGCGCGAGGGCGCCTTCTTCGCCGCGATCCGTCAGGACCCGGTGCTGTCGGGCGTGAAGCTCATCGCGGAGCCCTGGGACATCGGCGACGGCGGCTATCAGGTCGGCGGCTTCCCGTGGCCCTTCCGCGAGTGGAACGACAAGTTCCGCGACGACGCCCGCGCGTTCTGGCGGCGCGACGAGGGGATGCTCGGCGCGCTGTCGCAGCGCCTCGTAGGCTCGCCGGTGCAGTTCGACCACTCGCGCCGCCCCGCGACCTCCTCGATCAACTTTCTCGCCGCCCATGACGGCTTCACGCTGTGGGACGCGCTCTCGTTCAACGACAAGCGCAACGACGCCAACGGCGAGGACGGCCGCGACGGCCACGATCACAACCTCTCCGACAACATGGGCGTCGAGGGGCCGAGCGACGACGCCGACGTCACGGCGTCGCGCCTGAGGCGGGCCAAGGCGATGCTCGCGACCCTGACGCTGTCGCAGGGCGCGCCGATGCTGCTGGCGGGCGACGAGTTCGGCCAGAGCCAGGGCGGCAACAACAACGCCTACTGTCAGGACAACGAGATCGCCTGGCTCGACTGGGAGGCCGCGCGGCCCGAACTGATCGAGGCGACGGCCGCGCTGACCGCCTTCCGGCGCGAGATCGCCCTCGGTCGGCCGCGCTTCCTCGTCGCGCCGGAGGGCGCTCCCGCCGGCGCGCCGACGGTCGCGTGGCTCCATCCCGACGGCAGGCCGATGGAGGACGGCGACTGGAGCGATCCGTCGCTCTCGGCGCTGGGCGCGCTGCTGTCGTCGGACGACGCGCCGGCGCTGCTCATCCTCGTGAACGGCGGCGACGCGCGGCCCTTCGCCCTGCCCGAGGGGCGCTGGCGGCTGCGCATCGACACCGCCCGCGACGCGGTCTCCGCCGACGAGCGCGCGCAGGGCGCAGTCGACATGGACTGGCAGAGCGTCCTCGCCCTGATCGCGGAAGAGGGCTGACGGCGCCGCCGGCGGAGGCGGGAGTTCGGCTCGCGCGGGTCCGGGGCGCTCAGCCGTGGCGATTGCGGCA
>CAYGUQ010000162.1:5268-8446 GCA_964352995.1 uncultured Rhodobacterales bacterium | reverse complement strand
ACGCTTCTGAGGCCATCCTGACGCCAGCCTGACCGGACGCTGACACGGCGCGCCCCCGGCCTGTTCCAGCTTCCCGGTCCGCGGCCGGCCCGCTACCCTGCGGCCATGCGGATGCTGCTGGTCGAGGACAATGACGAGCTGGCGGAGACGATCATCGATCGGCTGCGCGCCGAGGGCCATTCCGTCGACCGAGAGCGCGACGGCGAGGACGCAAACGAGCTGCTGCGCCACTTCACCTTCGACATCGTGCTGCTGGACGTGAACCTGCCGGGCCGCAGCGGCTTCGAGGTGCTGCGCTCCCTGCGCGCCCGGACCGACGCGACGCCGGTGATCATCCTGACCGCGCGCAGCCAGATCGACGACAGGGTGATCGGGCTGGACGCCGGCGCCGACGACTACATGGTGAAGCCCGTCGACTTCCGCGAGCTGTCGGCGCGCTGCCGCGTGCTGGCTCGGCGCCGCGGCGGCAGCGCCAGCAACCTCTTTGTCGCCGGCCCGCTGGCCTTCGACCGGGCCGCGCGGCGCGCGACCATCCACGGGCGCGACGCGGAGTTGCGCGCGCGGGAAATCCAGCTGCTTGAGATCATGATCGACAACCTTGGCCGGATGCTGACCAAGGAGGAGGTCGCCGACCGCCTCTACACCTTCGAGGAGGCGCCCAGCCTGAACGCCGTCGAACAGCTGGTCGCCCGCCTGCGGCGCCGGCTGGAGGGCACGCCGCTGGTGATCAAGACGGCCCGTGGGCTCGGCTACATCGCCTATCTCGCCGATGACGACTGACCGGCCCGGCCATTCGCTGCAGACCCGGCTTCTGGTGACCATGGCGGCGGGCTTCGCCGTGCTGCTGGTGCTGATCTCCGCCCTGCTGTGGACCTACGCCGGCACGGCCGCCAACCGAACGCACGACCTGCTGCTCGCCGGCGCCGCGCTGGCGATCCTGGAGCGGACCTCGATCGGACCCGACGGCCCGACGGTGGACCTGCCCAGCAGCGCCATGGACATCCTGTCGCTGAACCCCCTCGACCGGGTGCAGTATCGCGTCTTCGCGCCGGGCCGAAGCGAGATCACCGGCGCCGCCGACCTGCCGGTCCCGACCAACGCCACGCCGTCCGCCGCGCCGGTCTTCTACGACGCCGACCATCGCGGCGCCGCGTTCCGCTTCGTTCTGCAGGGCCGGCGGCTGAACGCGCCCGACGGCCGGGAATGGGTGGCGGTTCAGGTCGGCCAGACCGTCGAGGCGCGAAACGCGCAGCAGTGGTCGTTCTTCGCGACGGGGCTGGCCGGGCTGGCCGGGCTGTCCCTGATCGGGCTTGGCTTCGTCTGGATCGCGATCCGCACGTCGCTGGCGCCGCTGCGGCAGATCGCGTCCGACCTCGCGCGCCGGGAGCCCGGCGACCTCGCGCCGGTGGAGGGCGCGCCGCCCCGCGAGATCCGCGGCCTGTTCGACGCGATCAACGGCTTCGTCGCGCGGCTCGGGCGCAGCCGGGCCCTGACCGAGACCTTCATCGCCGACGTCGCGCACCAGACCCGGACCTCGCTGTCGGCGCTCCAGGGGCATCTGTCGCTCGCCGCGGACGCCGCCGACGGCGACGAGATGCGCGCCCGGCTGGTCAAGGCCGACCGGCAGGCCCGGCGAACCGCCCGGCTGACCAACCAGCTGCTGGCCAACGCCATGGTCAGCCATCGCTCCGACCGGGCGAGCCTGCGGCCGGTCGCCCTGAAGCCGCTGGTGCGCGACACGCTGGCGGAGAGCCTGCGCGACAGCCGGATGCGACGCATCGCGCTGTCTTTCGTCGGCGACGGCGTCGGGCCGGAGCGCGACGTCGTCGCCGGCGACGCCGTCTCGATCCGCGAGGCGCTGCGCAACCTGATCGAGAACGCCCTGCAGCACGGACCGCCGGACAACACCATCGCCATCACGCTCGACGAGGACGACGGCGCGGTGCGCCTCTCCATCGAGGACGCCGGCCCGGGCATCGCCGAGGCCGACCTGCCGAAGGCGACGGAGCGCTTCACCTCGCTGGCGGCGGCGACGAAGGGCTCGGGCCTCGGCCTGTCGATCGTGAAGGCCGTCGCGGAGGGCCATGGCGCCGAGCTGACGCTCGGCCGCTCTGAGCTCGGCGGGCTGGCCGTGGCGATGATCTTCAGGCGGCTCGTCCCGGTCCTGCTGCTGGCCGCCCTGACGCTTTCCGGACCCGCCGCCATGGCGCAGTCCCTCCTGATCCACAGCGCGACCGATACGCCGGCGATGCGGCCGCTGATCGAGGCGTTCGAGACGCGCAATCCGGGCGTCGACGTGACCTATGTCGAGTTCCAGACCGTCGGCCTGCACGAGGCGATGCTGCGCGCCGACGGCGGCGCGCGCCCGGACCTCGTGATCTCCTCGGCGATGGACCTTCAGGTCGATCTGGTCAATCGCGGGCTTGCGCGGCGCGTCGTCCTTCCGGCGGAGGTGGAGCCGCCGTCCTGGGCGACGTGGCGCTCCGAACTCTTCGGCTTCACCTTCGAGCCGGCCGTCATGGTCTACGACAGCCGGGCGATCGCCCGGGACGAGCTTCCCGTCAGCCACCGGGACCTCGCGGCCTTCGTGCGCCGCAACGAGGCGCGGCTGCGCGGGCGCATCGGCAGCTACGACATCCGCACAGCGGGCATCGGCTATCTCTATGCGACGCAGGACAGTCTGCAGGGCCCGCAGGCGCTCGGCCTGTTCGAGGTGATGGGCCGCGCAGGGCTGCGCACCTATTGCTGCACGTCCGAGATGGTGGACGCGATAGCGCGCGGCGAGCTGGCCTTCGCGTTCAACGCCATCGGCTCCTACGCCGCGGCCCTCGCGGAGGGCGCCCCCCACCTCGGCCTCCATCTCTTCGACGACTACAACCTCGTGATGACCCGCACCGTGTTCGTGCCGCGCGACGCGCCCAATCCCGACATCGCCGGGCGCTTCATCGGCTTCCTGCTGTCGCAGGACGGGCAGGAGACCATCGCCCGCCGCACGCCCCTGCCGCCGCTGAGCCCGGTCGGACCGCCATGGACGACGATCGGGCGACTGATCGTGGAAAAGCGCGGCACGTTCCTGCCCATCCGCCTCACGCCGGGGCTGTTGACCTTCCTCGACGGCTTGAAGCGGCAGGATTTCCTGTCTGCATGGGACACGTCGCTGGGCCGCAGGCCGTGACCG
>CAYGUQ010000162.1:2256-5168 GCA_964352995.1 uncultured Rhodobacterales bacterium | reverse complement strand
GCCGGCGCTGCGCCGGCGGCGCAAGAATCCGCGCCGCGTCTCGACATCCCGCCCTCGGCCCCTCAAGACTTGGGGGCGACCCAACAAGGGAGACCACTGTGAAAGCACGCATCCTCACCGCAGCGCTGGCGACGGTCGTCGCGCTGGCGACGGGCCAGGCGCACGCCGACGCCGGTGACAGCCCTGTCCTTCAGCGCATCGCGGAACGCGGGGTCGTCAACGTCGGCCACCGCGAGACCTCGATTCCGTTCGCCTATCTCGACGACAGCGGCGCGCCGATCGGCTACAGCATCGACATCTGCATGAAGATCGTCGACGCCATCGGCGAACAGCTCGGCCGGGACGACCTCGAGGTGCGGCTGGTGCCCGTGACCGGCCAGACCCGCATCGCGCTGATGGCCAACGGCACCATCGACCTTGAATGCGGCTCGACGACCAACAACCTGACGCGCCAGCAGCAGGTGTCCTATCTGCCGACGACCTTCATCACCGGCACCAAGATCGCCGTGGCGGCGGGCTCGGACGCGACGTCCATCGACGACATGGGCGGGAAGATCATCGGCGTGTCCGCGGGCACGACCAACGAGAAGGCGATCAAGGCCTACATCGCCGACCACGGCCTCGACATCCGCATCACGGAGTTCAAGGACCATGCGCAGGCGTGGCTGGGAATGGAGACCGGCCGGATCGACGCCTACGGCTCGGACGACGTGCTGCTCTACGGCCTCATCTCGAAGGCCAAGGCGCCGGGCGACTGGAAGGTCGTCGGCGACTACCTGTCCTTCGATCCCTACGCGATCATGGTGCCGCGCAACGACAGCACGTTCCAGCGCCTCGGCACCGCGGTCCTGGCCGGGATGATGCGGTCGGGCGAGTTGGCCGAACTCTACGCGAAGTGGTTCGATCCCGGCCCCACCGGCATCGCCATGCCGCTCTCCGGCACGCTGAAGACGGCCTTCCAGATCCAGGCGCTGCCCGAGTAGCGCGCGAACCGGGGGGCCTCGCGTGAATTACAACTGGGATTGGGGGGTCCTCTTCCGCGAGCCCTATCTGGGCTGGCTGATCGACGGCGTCGGCTGGACCGTCGCCGTCGCGCTCTGCGCCTGGGTGGTGGCCTTCGCGCTGGGCTGCACGCTCGGCGTGATGCGCACCACCACCAGCCCCGTGCTGCGCGGGATCGCCGCGACCTATGTCGAACTGTTCCGCAACATCCCGCTGCTGGTGCATTTCTTCCTGTGGTACTTCGTCGTTCCGGAGCTGCTCCCGCAGGACGCCGGCATGTGGGTGAAGCGCGAGATGCCGCTGCCGTCCTTCACCACCGCGGTCGTCGCGCTGGGCCTCTACACGGCGGCGCGCGTCTGCGAGCAGGTGCGCGCGGGCGTTGAGGCTTTGGGCGAAGGTCAGCGCAATGCGGCGCGCGCCGTCGGCTTCACCGAGTGGCAGACCTACCGCTACGTGCTGCTGCCCAACGCGTTCCGCATCGTCATTCCGCCGCTGACCAGCGAGTTCCTGACGATCTTCAAGAATTCGTCGCTGGGTCTGACCATCGGCCTGATCGAGCTGACCGCCGTCACCCGCCAGATCGAGGAATACACCTTCCAGGGCTTCGAGGCCTTCACCGCGGCCACCGTCATCTACAGCGTCATCACGCTGGGGGTGATCGCGCTGATGCGCGTGGTGGAGCGCCGCGCCGCCCTTCCCGGCGCGGCGGGCGGGCGCTGATGGGCGAGTTCGACTTCGACGTGGTAGCGCGGAACCTGCCGCTGCTGTGGGAGGGGATGCAGCTGACCCTGCTGCTGACCGCGCTGGCGATGGCCGGCGGGGTCGTTCTGGGCACTCTGCTGGCGCTGGCGCGGCTGTCGCCCTTCGCGCCGCTGTCCTTCGTGGCCGCGTGCTACATCAACTTCTTCCGCTCGCTGCCGCTGATCCTGGTGATCTTCTGGTTCTACTTCCTCGTGCCGCTGGCGGTGGGTCGGCCGGTGGGCGGCTTCTATTCGGTGCTGATCGCGTTCACGCTGTTCGAGGCGGCCTACTACGCCGAGATCATCCGCGCCGGGATCAGCTCGGTCGGCTCCGGCCAGGTGGCGGCGGCGCGCGCGCTGGGCATGCGCTACAGTCAGGTGATGGGCGACATCGTGCTGCCGCAGGCGTTCCGCGCCATGACGCCGCTGCTGCTGACGCAGGGCATCATCCTCTTTCAGGACACCTCGCTGGTCTATGTCGTGGGGCTGCGCGACTTCCTCACCACGGCGGAGATCGTCGCCAGCCGCGACGGCCGGCTCGTCGAGATGTTCCTGTTCATCGCGCTCACCTATCTGGTGATCTGCTTTCTGGCGTCGCGCGGCGTGCGGGTCCTGCAACGAAGGCTTTCGCGATGATCGAGTTCGACGGCGTCAGCAAATGGTACGGTTCCTTCCAGGTGCTGAAGGACTGCACCACGACGGTCCGGACAGGCGAGGTGGTGGTGGTCTGCGGCCCCTCGGGGTCGGGCAAGTCCACGCTGATCAAGTGCGCCAACGGGCTTGAGCCGTATCAGAAGGGCCGCCTGACCGTGAACGGCGTCGAGGTCGGCGCCCGTGCGACCGACCTGCCGGCGCTGCGGGCGCGCATCGGCATGGTCTTCCAGAACTTCGAGCTGTTTCCGCATCTGACGGTGACCGACAACATCACGATCGCCCAGCGGCGCGTGCTCAAGCGCGACGCCGCCGACGCCCGCGCGAAGGCGCTCGCGCTGCTGGAGCGGGTGGGGCTGGCGGACCACGCGGACAAGCACCCCTCGCAACTGTCGGGCGGCCAGCAGCAGCGGGTGGCCATCGCGCGCGGCCTGGCGATGGACCCGGTCGCCATGCTGTTCGACGAGCCCACCTCCGCGCTCGATCCCGAGATGATCAACGAGGTGCTGGACGTGATGG
>CAYGUQ010000162.1:0-2156 GCA_964352995.1 uncultured Rhodobacterales bacterium | reverse complement strand
GAGCCCACCTCCGCGCTCGATCCCGAGATGATCAACGAGGTGCTGGACGTGATGGGCGAGCTGGCGCGGGACCGGGGCGCCCCGATCCCGCGGCGAAGGGACGCGCCCCTAGCTG
The DNA here is from genome assembly GCA_964352995.1 of uncultured Rhodobacterales bacterium. GTDB lineage: Bacteria > Pseudomonadota > Alphaproteobacteria > Rhodobacterales > Rhodobacteraceae > Rubrimonas. The sequence continues at coordinate 2,041 of CAYGUQ010000162.1, read as the reverse complement.
CGGCGTCTCGGCGAAGGCCCTGGCGGCGGATTCGCGCCGGCGGCGGACCTGCCTCGGAAGAGCCTTTAGCAAAATTGTCAAGAGAATTGGGCGCCGATTCTCTTGGGGCGGGCCGATCGCGCATCGTGGCTTCACCATCCGTTAGGCGGCGCATCCCCCTTATCCGAGAGCCGCGTCAAAAGTGGAGTTTCCCGTGCGCAACCTGCCCATCGGACGACAGATCGCCCTGACAATGGGCGTGGTGGTGGTCGCCTTCACCCTCGCCATGACCTACGCCATCAGCCAGCTTCGCGACCAGGTCTACGCCGAGCGCTACTCCACCCTGCGCACCGCGGTCGAGACCGCCGTCTCGCTGATGGCGTCCTACGACGCGCGCGCCAAGGCCGGCGAGATGTCCGCGGAGGAGGCGCAGGCCCGCGCGTTCGAGGCGGTCACCGCGCTGCGGTTCGATCCGGACGGCTATTTCTTCGGCGTCGACGGCGCCTCGATCATGCGGCTGCACATCAACCCCAAGCTCATCGGCAAGGACTTCTCCGGGGTCACCGACAAGAACGGCGCCTTCTTCATCAACGACATCCTCGCCGCGGGCCAGGCGGGCGGCGGCGTCACGATCTATCCGTGGCCGAAGCCCGGCGACGTCGACGGCGAGGCATACGACAAGGCGTCCTTCTCGCTGGAGTACAAGCCCTGGGGCATCGTCATCGGGACCGGCGTCTACATCGACGACCTCGACGCCGAGGTTAACGGCGTCATCATCCAGGCGGTGGAGATCGCCGCCGTGCTGGTCGCGCTCGCCGCAGGCCTCTCGATCTGGGTGCTGCGCGGCCTCGTGCGCCCGCTCACGGGCATCAAGGAGGCGCTGACCGCCGTCGCCGAGGAGGACACGCAGGCCGAAGTGCCCGGCGGCGAACTGCGCAACGAGGTCGGCGCGATGGCGCGCGCCACCATGGCGCTGCAGGCCAAGATCGCCGAGCGTCACGCCATGGTCGAGGCGCAGGAGCGGCAGCGCGCCGAGCTCGACGCGACCCGCGAGGCCGCCGCCGCCCGCCAGCGCGCCGACGCCGAGCAGCAGGCGCGCGCCATGTCGTCCGTGGCCGGCTGCCTGGAGCGCATGTCGCAGGGCGACCTGCGCGTGCGCTGCGAGCGGCTCGACGAGCCCTACGCCGCGCTGGCCGTCAACCTCAACGCCGCGCTCACCAAGCTGGAGACCGCGATGGCCAAGGTCCGCCTCAAGGGTGAGGACATCCGCGGCTCGAAGGACGACATCCAGAACTCCTCCAACAACCTCGCGCACCGCACCGAGATGCAGGCGGCGACGCTTGAGGAGACCTCCGCGGCCATCCAGGAGCTCGCGCAGGGCGTCCGCAAGACCGCCGACGGGGCCGGCGAGGCCGCCAAGCTCGTGCGCGGCGTCGCCGAGGAGGCCGAGCAGAACATGGGCTCCGCGACCGAGGCCGTCACCGCGATGCGCGCCATCGAGGAGGCCGCGCAGGAGATCAAGGCCATCGTCAGCGTCATCGACGAGATCGCCTTCCAGACCAACCTGCTCGCCCTCAACGCCGCCGTCGAGGCCGCCCGCGTGGGCGAGGCCGGCAAGGGTTTCGCGGTGGTGGCGCAGGAGGTGCGCGAGCTCGCCTCCCGCTCCGGCTCCGCGGCCAAGAAGATCAGCGACCAGATCCGCGAGGCGACCGCGCGGATCGAGACCGGCGTGCGCCTCGTCGGCGCCGCGGGGGACTCGTTCCGCACCATCGTCGGGCGCATCAACCAGACGACGGAGGTCGTGACCGAGATCGCCGAGGGCGCCTCCGAGCAGGACACCTCGCTCGGCTCCATCGCCGCCTCGGTCAACGACCTCGACGTCGCCACCCAGGCCAACGCCGCCATGGCCGAGGAGAGTTCGGCCTCGGCCCAGGCGCTGGGTCAGGACATCGAGGCCCTCGCCGAGCTTCTCGCCGAGTTCCAGACCGAGGGCCACGGCCGCGCCGCCGCCCGAGCCGCCTGACGCGCGAAGCAGCCTGACCCGCCGCGCCCGACCCGGCGC
>CAYGUQ010000161.1:0-8448 GCA_964352995.1 uncultured Rhodobacterales bacterium | reverse complement strand
GATGAGCTGCATGGCGAAGTCCTTGAACGCCAGCGTCGGCCCGTGGTGCAGCTCCAGCACCCAGTCGTTCGCGTCGACCTGCGCCAGCGGCGCCCGCGCCGCATGGCCGAAGCCGGCGTAGGCGCGGTCCACGATCCCGGCGAATTCCCCGGCCGCGAAGGCGTCGCCGATGAAGGGCGTCATCACCCGACGCGCCACTTCCTCGTATGGCAGGCCGGCGAGCGCGGCGATCTCGTCCGCCGTCATGCGCGGCCAGCTCTCGGGAACGTAGAGGCCGCCGTCGCGCGCGAGGCCCGAGAGCATCGCCTCCTCGAAGGAGAGCGCGGGCGCGGCGCCGCGGGTGCTGACATAGCGCATTGAGAGACTTCCGTGTGGCTGGCCCGCCCTTCTAGCGTCGCAACTCGCGCCGCGCCAGCAGCGCGCTCATCACCGCCCATATCGCCGCCAGCGAGCCCCAGGTGACTGCGTAGGAGAGGTGATCGTTCGGCAGGTCCACCGTCACCGGGCGCGGCTTCGGCCAGTCGCCGACCGCGGTGTCGGTCTCCGCGACCACGAGCATCGGCTCCGCCCCCCAGAGCGGCGCGAGCCGCGCCGCCGAGCGCGTCAGCCAGACGTTGTCGGCCGGTCCCGCCGCCTCATCGGCGAAATAGTCGCCGTCCTGCGGCCAGCGCAGCGCGCCGGTGAGCGAGAGCGCGCCCTCCGGCGCCGGCGTCGGGCGCGCCGCCGCGCCGCCCTCGTTCTTGGTCTCGACCGGGGCATAGCCGCGATCGACGAGGATCGTCCGGCCGTCCGTGGTCTCGAAGGGCTGCACGACGCGATACCCCGGCCCCCAGGGCTTCAGCGTCGTGAGATAGGCCGCGTCGGCGAAGCCGTGCGCGCCCGCCGCGCCGGTGAAACGGCCCTCCAGCGAGACGCGCCGGAACTCCATCGTCGCGATGTCGGGAGATACCGGCAGCGCAACGGGCTCGGCGCCCAGCCGGGTCTCCAGCGTCGCGATCAGGCCTTCCTTCCACGCGAGGCGCTGGAGCTGCCAGGTCATCAACCCCAGCAGCGTCGCGGTTCCCACGACGCCGAAGACGACCGCCGCAACGGCGCGGGGGCGACGCCGCGCGCCGCCCCCGTCGATCTTGCCGGAAACGCTCATGGCAGGCGGGCGCGCGCCGTCACTGCGCCCAGATGTAGACGGCGGCGAACAGGAACAGCCACACCACGTCGACGAAGTGCCAGTACCAGGCGGCGGCCTCGAAGCCGACGTGCTTCTCCGGCGAAAACTGGCCGCGCAACGCCCGCATCAGGCACACCGCGAGGAAGATCGTCCCGATGATGACATGCGCGCCGTGGAAGCCCGTCGCCATGAAGAAGTTCGCGCCGTAGATGTTGCCGGAGAAGCCGAAATGCGCGTGGCTGTACTCGTAGGCCTGGAAGATCGTGAAAAGCACGCCCAGCGCCACGGTCAGCAGCAGGCCGTTGATCAGCCCCTTGCGGTCGTTCTCCAGCAGCGCGTGGTGCGCCCAGGTCACCGTCGCGCCGGAGGTGAGCAGGATCAGCGTGTTGATCAGCGGCAGGTGCCAGGGGTCGAAGGTCTCGATGCCCGCCGGCGGCCAGACGTCCCCGGCCGGATAGATCGCGTGCTTGAAGAAGCTCCAGAACCACGCGGCGAAGAACATCACCTCCGAGGCGATGAACAGCAGCATCCCGTAGCGCAGGCCGATCTGCACGACCGGCGTGTGGTCGCCGACGCGGCTCTCCTTCACCACGTCCGACCACCACGCGTACATCGTGTAGAGCACGCCGAGCAGGCCCGCGATGAACAGAAGCTGCGTCTCGCCGTGCATCAGCAGCACGGCGCCGAGCAGCATGACGAAGGCGGAGACGGCGCCGAGCACCGGCCACGGGCTCGGCGGCAGGATGTGGTAGTCGTGGTTCTTCTCGTGGGCCATGGGCTCTCTCCGGATCGGCGTCTTGCTGGGGCTCAGCGCGTCTTGATGGCGTCGGCGTCGCGGGCGTCGCCATGGACGGCGGCGAGCTCCCGCGATTCCTCGGTCTCGTAGAAGGTGTAGGACAGCGTGATCGTCGGCACGCGGCCGGCCTCGGGGTCGTCCACGATCTCGGGGTCGACGTAGAAGCTCACAGGCATCTGCACCGTCTGGCCGGGCTGCAGCGTCTGCTCCACGAAGCAGAAGCAGGCGATCTTGGCGAAGTAGCCGCCCGTCGAGTAGGGCGCGACGTTGTAGGAGGCGGTGCCGGTGATCGGCCGATCGGAGAGGTTCGTGGCCTCGTAGAAGGCCAGACCGGTCTCGCCGATGCGCACGGTCATCTGGCGCTGGACCGGCTTGAACGCCCACTCGATGCCCATCGTCGAAGCGTCGAAGCGCACGTTTATGGTGCGGTCGAGAATGACGTCGCTGTCGCCCTCGGCCTTCTGGGTCGTGCCCCCGAAGCCGGTCACGCGGCAGAACATGTCGTAGAGCGGCACCGCCGCGAAGGACATGCCGACCATGAAGACGGCCACGCCCGTCAGGGCGAAGAGCGTCCGCCGATTCCGTTTGCTGCGCGTCGCTTCGACCATCGCCCCGCCTCCTCAGCCCCAGGGATTGCCGGCGGCGCCGCCGAGCTTGACGATGGTCACGGCGAAGAGCAGCGCCGCGAAACCGGCCAGCACGCCGAGCACCGCGAGATTGCGGGCGCGGCGGCGGCGGTGGAGTTCGTGCTCGCGGTGGATCATCGGACCCTCCTCAGGGAAGCTTGCGCCGGGGCTCAGAAGAGCCGCGGCCACCAGACCGGCGCGCCGCCGATCATCGCGTCGACCGCAACGGCGCCGAACAGCCCGAACAGGTAGGCGATCGAGACGCCGAACAGCCGCTTCTCGGCGCGGTATCTGTCGGCCGTCGCCTCGGCCTGCGTCCGGCCGCGCGCGCGCAGCGCATGGCGCAGGAAGGCGAGGTTCAGGAACGTCGCGGCGACCAGCGTGGCCGGCCCGCCGACGCTCGTGAACGCCAGCGCCCATCCGCTGAGCGCGGTCGCGACCGTGTAGCCGAAGATCTGCCGGCGCGTGGACGCCTCGCCCGCCGCCACAGGCATCATGGGCACGCCCGCGTCCCGGTAGTCGTCCTTGGCGAACAGCGCCAGCGCCCAGAAATGCGGCGGCGTCCAGAGGAAGATGACGAGGAACATCAGCCCCGCCTCCCAGGACACCGTTCCCGTCGCCGCGGCCCAGCCCACCACCGGCGGCAGGGCGCCGGCGGCCCCACCGATCACGATGTTCTGCGGCGTCAGGCGCTTCAGCCACATCGTGTAGACCACGGCGTAGAAGAAGATCGTGAAGGCCAGCAGCGCCGCCGCGAGCGGATTGGCGAAGACCGCCAACATCGCGACCGAGAGCAGCGACAGCCCCAGCCCGAAGCCCAGCGCCTCGCCCGGCGCGACCGCGCCGCTCGGCACAGGCCTGCCGCGCGTGCGCTTCATCAGCGTGTCGATGTCGGCGTCGTACCACTGGTTGAGCGCGCCGGACGCCCCGGCGCCCACGGCGATGCAGAGCACCGCGGCGAACACCTCGACCGGATGCGCGCCGCCGCCCGCCGCGACCATCCCCACCAGGGCGGTGAAGATGACGAGCGACATCACGCGCGGCTTCAGCAGGCGCCACCAGTCGCGCAGGGTGGCTTCGGGCGACGAGGCCAGCGCGCCGGCGGAGAAGGTCTCTACGCTCATCGGCTCAGTCGGCCTGCGCGAGGCGGATCGCCTGCGGCTCAAGGCCCTGCGCGAGGCGGGTCTCCTCGACCCAGGCGTCGAACTGCTCGCGCGTCACCACCTCCACCGTGATCGGCATGTAGGCGTGCTTGGTGCCGCAGAGCTCCGAGCACTGGCCGTAGAAGACGCCGGTCTCCTCGGCGGAGAACCACAGCTCGTTGAGGCGGCCGGGCACCGCGTCCATCTTCACGCCGAAGGCCGGCACGGTCCAGGCGTGGATCACGTCGTTGGCGGTCGTCTGCACGCGCACCACGGTGTCCACCGGCACCACGAGCGTCGTGTCGGTCTTGAGCAGCCAGTTGGCGCGCGTCAGCCCGTACTCCGCGGCCTCGGCGGCGCCGTCCTCGTCGGCCATCATGGCGCCGAAGCTCTTGTAGTCGCCGCCGACCATGATCGCGTCCATCTCGATCTCGAGGTCGGGGTACTCGTAGCTCCAGTACCACTGGTTGCCGATCGCCTTGATCGTGACCTCGGCCTCGGGGATCTCGAGCTGCTTGTAGAGCAGGTTGAGCGACGGGAACGCGATGGCGACGAGGATCATCACCGGCACCGCGGTCCAGATCACCTCGACCGTGGCGTTGTGGGTGAAGCGCGCGGGCGTGGGGTTGCGATCGGCGCGGAAGCGCCACACGCAGTAGGCCATCAGCCCCGTCACGAAGATCACGATCGCGCCGATGATCCAGAGCAGCATGCCGTCGATCGCCTGCAGGTCGCGCGCCAGTTCGGTCGCGGGCGCCTGGAAGTCGGTCTGCCGCGGCATGGGCAGGCCCTTTTCCTGCGCCCAAGCGCTTCCGGCCGCCATCGCCAGCGCCAGCCCGCCGCCCAGTCGGCCGCCCAGACGCGCCGCCGCGCCAAACATCGCCTTGCCCATGTTGCGTCGCCCTGCTGTTTGGGCGCACCGTGCATCGGGAGAGAACGCCCCCGGACAGTCACGCGCGCCACATTCCGTGTTCCGTGTGCCGATGAATACTAAACTGGCTCACGGGCCAACAAAGACGACTTGCGGCAAGACGACGCGACGCGGATCGACACAGGTCAAGGACAGCGAAAATGCTCAACGCAGCCAACAGGTTCCGCCCGTTCGAGACGGCCTTGGACGAAGCTGCGGCGCTTCGCCTTCTGCGTGAGGCGGTGGCCGGCGCCGACGACGGCGAGCTGTTCCTGGAGCGTCGCCGCTCCGAGGCGCTGACCTTCGACGACGGCCGGCTCCGCGCCGCCTCCTACGACGCCAGCGAGGGATTCGGCCTGCGCGCCGTCTCCGGCGAGGCCGCCGGCTACGCCCACGCCACCGAAATCTCCGAGGCCGCGCTGATGCGCGCGCTGCCCACCTGCCGCCTCGCCGCGCGGGCCGGCGGCGGCGTGCTGGCGGAGGCCCCCGCCCCCACCAACCAGCGCCTCTACGCCGAGATCGACCCGCTCGAAGGCCCCAGCTTTGCGGAAAAGGCCCAGCTTCTGGGCGAGATGGACGCATGGATACGGTCGCGCGACCCCCGCGTCGTGCAGGTCACCGTCTCGCTGGCCGGCGGCGTGCAGGAGGTCGAGATCCTCCGCCCCGAGGGCGGCCGGCTCAGTGAGGCCCGCCCCATGACGCGCATGAACGTCTCGGTGATCGTGGAGAAGGACGGCCGGCGCGAGACCGGAACCTGGGGCGGCGGCGGCCGCGCCAGCTACGACGGGCTGATCGCCGAGGCCGCGTGGAAGGCCGGCGCGGCGGAGGCGCTGCGCATCGCGCTCGTCAACCTAGACGCGGAGGACGCGCCGGCCGGCGTGATGGAGGTGGCGCTCGGCGCCGGCTGGCCGGGCATCCTGCTGCATGAGGCCGTCGGGCACGGGCTGGAGGGAGACTTTAACCGCAAGCGCACCTCAGCCTTCTCCGAGCTGATGGGCAGGCAGGTCGCAGCGAAGGGCGTGACGGTGGTGGACGACGGCACCATCCCCGACCGCCGCGGCTCGCTCTCCTTCGACGACGAGGGCACCCCCACCCGCCGCACGACGCTGATCGAGGACGGCGTGCTGGTCGGCTACATGCAGGACCGTCAGAACGGGCGCCTGATGGGAACCGGCTCCACCGGCAACGGCCGCCGCCAGAGCTTTGCGCATATCCCGATGCCGCGCATGACCAACACCATCATGCTCTCGGGCGAGGCGAACCCCGCCGACATCGTGGCGGACGTGAAGGACGGCATCTATGCGGTAGGCTTCGGCGGCGGTCAGGTGGACATCACCAACGGAAAATTCGTGTTCTCCTGCACCGAGGCCTACCGCGTGCGGAACGGAAAGATCGGCGCGCCGGTGAAGGGCGCCACCCTCATCGGCGACGGCCCCACGGCGCTGAACCACATCCGCCACATTGGCGCCGACATGGCGATGGACCCCGGCATCGGCACCTGCGGCAAGAACGGCCAGGGCGTGCCGGTGGGCGTCGGCCAGCCCACGCTGCTGATTGACGGGTTGACTGTGGGGGGAAGTGGGGGGTGACTTAGGATGCCGTACGCCGACGCCGTCTAGGCACGCTTACAGGAGTCATCGGAACATAGGACCTCAATTGAGCGTCACTCGACAATATCCTAACTAGAAAGCCACTTTTTGCATAGTAATCTGCTACAAGGGTGATGAGGAAATCGCCAAGTGACAGGTTCCGGGCGGCTGCCTCTGGCCACTCTGATACTATTTTGTTTAGGCTTTCACTGTTTAAAATAACAAAGTTGTCCAAGAATGGAGTCCATGGCCTTTCCCCATTTGTTGACTTTTCAATTATGTCCGTGAATCTACTCGCCACTACATATCGATCCCCCGATGAATGCGCAATATGGTTGCCAGCTTCGATCAAAGTTGTTATTGGCAAAATAAGCTCAAAGCCGTCATCGACATGGTCCCTGATTTCCGCTTCTGTCCTGTTTCTATCCCACCGGTCTGGGGGACTGCCAGCAGTAGCTCTTCCGGGCACATCTACCCAACAGCAAAGTAGAGAAGTATCAATTATCGCTACCCTGCCCATAATCAGAAACCAAAAGTAAGTTGCTGACCCCTTAGCGCACGCTCAAGTATTCCCTTGCTTGAGATTGCCCCGAGAGAACCATGACCAAGTACCTTTGCGAGGTTATTAATGTTTTCGAGTAGTGTCAGGCGACTCGCTCCACTGTCAATATCCCGATGAGCAACAACAATGTAGGGCACCGCCTCGGGACCAAGTGCATCTAACAATGCTGGATTATGCGTTGTAATCACAATATCGACGTTTCTTTCCTCTCCGATACCCTTCAACATCTCAATCAACAAATATGATCGCGACGGGTGCAATCCGTTGTCAACCTCCTCAATCACTAAGAGCGTTCCCTCAGGCCGCGTGAGAAGAGCTGTAAGGATCGCAAGAAATCGGAGCGTACCATCAGACATACCCCTCGCATCGACAGTCGATGCATCACCATCGGAAACCCAATTTTCCTCACAGTATAACATCGCGTCACTCTCAAATTTGCCAACTCTCTCCGTGTAAACTTTGCGAATATCTCTCTCGGGAAGCTTTGAAAGATACGAGACAAAAACTCGCTCGACTTCCCTTTGCCGATCATCTGGAAGGGCAGCAATTACACCAGCTATATTACCGGCATCAGCATCAAGGCCATCACTCAATGGTGAATAGTCTCTCATATGAGATGGAATTGGGTCTAAAATGAATATTCCCCGAAGAGACGCAATAACAATATTGATCCCATCAGCAATATCCTGACGTGTCGTTTGTGAATAAAGCTGTGATAGTACGCTCGATGATCTTGACAATTGACGATTTGTTCCAGATGCCTTATTGTACAATCTAGCCTTTAGGGTTGGCTCGTGAATTCCAGGCTGATCTGTCTTAAACAAAAAAATCTCGCCGGCAACCTTCTCGGAGCCATCAGACGCCCTTCTAAACTTACGACGTTTCAGCTCCTCATAGGCCACTTCGCAACGACCAGAGGCGACAAATACTTCGATATTGTACTCAAATTCAACTCGTTCTTTTTCTCGTACAATGACACCTAAACGAAAACTCTCGCCCTGATATCGAGACGACCACTCGATTCCACCCCGGAGTGGGCTAAGATTGCTATCTCCAGCCAAGCAAGACGTGATCGATTGGCCGCCAGCCGTACGACTCAAAAAATCAAGGGCGTCAAGTGCGTTCGATTTCCCACTTGCGTTTGTGCCGATTAAAATAGTCAGCGGATCAATATACAATACCGCTTCATCAAAGCTCTTCCAGCTTTTCATTGTTATTTTTGTAATCATCAAAAAGGCCTATACATTGATTTTCATCATTATGTGCGTTTCTGAATAATCTCTTAATTGTGGCTGCCTTGACGAAAGCATCCGGGACATTCCCCCTGTAGGCGCTCAATCTATCAGGCTTGGGGAGAGCCGCAACCAACTCTACAACGAAGGTTGCAACCCACTTTTGTTACTCCCCAGCCAGCACCGCCGCGCCCGCATCGCTCAAGGGCGCGGCAAGCCGCCCCACCATCTCCTTCGGGCACACCTGCACGAAGCGCCCGCGCGCCTCGTCCCAGGTGCGCAGCAGCTCCTTGGCGCGGGGGCTGGCGGTCTCCTTCGCGTGGCGCTCCACGAGGGCCTTCAGCACGCCCTCCCAGTGCGCCGAGGCGAGCCCCTGCCACACCACGTTCTCGGGGTTCACGCGCTCCTCGAACTCCTCGCGCTCGT
>CAYGUQ010000160.1:0-8526 GCA_964352995.1 uncultured Rhodobacterales bacterium | reverse complement strand
GGCTCTACGGCCGCGGGCGCCTCGACTTCAACCTCGGGCGCCTGGGCCGCTGCGTCCTTGCGGGCGCGGCGCGGCTTGCTGCGCTCCGCGGTCGGCTCGGCCTCGGGCGTCGGGTCCGCCGCCGGCGCGCGGGGCGGGCGGGGAGCGGCGCCGCCCGGCGGGTCGATGCTCTCCAGCGTCTTCTCGATCAGCTTCTCGATCTTGTCGACGTGCTTCTCCTCGTGCGGCAGCACGATGGTCAGCGCCAGCCCGCTGCGCCCGGCGCGCCCGGTGCGGCCGATGCGGTGCACGTAGTCCTCGGAGTGGATCGGCACGTCGAAATTCAGGACATGGCTCACCGAGGGGATGTCGAGACCGCGCGCTGCGACGTCGGACGCCACCAGCAGGCGCACCGAGCCGTCGCGGAAGCCGTCGAGCGTCGCCGTGCGCACCGACTGGTCGAGATCGCCATGAAGCGCGCCCACTTCGAAACCGGCGCGGTCGAGGCTCTTGTAGACGGCCCCGATATCGCGCTTGCGGTTGCAGAAGATGATCGCGTTCTTCAGCGCGTCGCCCTGGTCGCGCAGCAGCGCGACGAGCAGGTCGCGCTTCTCCCGGTCCGCATTCTCCTTCTTGGAGGGGTGCAGGCGGCAGAGCCGCTGGGTGACGTTCTCGGCGGTGGAGGAGGCCGGCGCCACCTCGACCCGCACCGGATTGGAGAGGAACTCCTCCGTGAGGCGGGTGATCTCGGGCGGCATCGTCGCCGAGAAGAACAGCGTCTGGCGCGTGAAGGGCGTCAGCTTGAAGATGCGCTCGATGTCGGGGATGAAGCCCATGTCGAGCATCCGGTCGGCCTCGTCGACCACCATGACCTCGATGCCCGTAAGCATCAGCTTGCCGCGCTCGAAGTGGTCGAGCAGGCGGCCCGGCGTCGCGATCAGCACGTCGACGCCGCGGTCGATCAGGCGGTCCTGATCGCCAAACGACACGCCGCCGATCAGCAACGCCTTGGAGAGCTTGCAGTATTTTCCGTAGGTGTCGAAGTTCTCGGCAACCTGGGCCGCCAGTTCGCGCGTCGGGCACAGGATCAGCGAGCGCGGCATCCGCGCGCGCGCGCGACCCTTGTTGAGCAGCGTGATCATCGGCATGGTGAAGGCGGCGGTCTTGCCCGTGCCGGTCTGCGCGATGCCGAGCACGTCCCGCGCCGTCAGCGCGTGGGGGATCGCCTGGGCCTGGATCGGGGTGGGCTGCGTGTACCCCGCCTCATGAACGGCCTTCAGAACGTTGGGGTCGAGGTTGAGTTCCTCAAAAGTCATGCGTGATACGGCTGCCTTTCAGAGCGGATAACGGTCACGAGAGATCTTCGCGCACATCTCGCGTTGCTGCGCGAAACATACGAAGAACCGCTCTTGAGTCAACGAATCGCTGCGCATGGCCGCTATTTCGCGGGCAGATGCGGCGTTTGTGGCCGCTCAGCGTCATGGTTCCGTAGCCCCGGCGTCGTTCCGGCGTCGCAGTCGCCCGCTATCGGTCAGGTTCCGCCGCACGCCTCCGGAGAACCGCCATGCGCGCCAGCCTGATCGTCCTCGCCCTCGTCGCCGCGCCGGCGACCGCCGAGGAGACCGTCTTTCCCGCCACGCTCGCGGGCCACGCCGTCATCCCGGCGCTGACCCTGATCGCGCCGCCCGCCGACGCGCCGCGCGATCTCTGGATCAGCGGCAGGTTCACCGGCGCCGCCCGCAACGATCGGCCGATGAGCGCGATGGGCGACACCGGCGGCCTGCATGGACGGCGCGAGACCGGCCTTCGGCTCCCCTTCATCGGCCAGCCCTTCCAGGGCATGTCGGGCTTCGCGATGGTCCCGGCGGAGGACGGCTCGATCTACGCCCTCACCGACAACGGTTTCGGATCGAAGGCCAACAGCCCTGACGCGATGCTGTTCTTCAGCCGCGTGAAGCCGAACTTCGAGGCCGGGACGGTCGACATCGTCGAGACGATCTTCCTGCGTGACCCCGACGGCGTCGTGCCGTTCCGCATCGCCTATGAGGGGACGGAGCAGCGCTATCTCACCGGCGCCGACTTCGACCTCGAAAGCATCCAGCGCGTCGGCGACGAGATCTGGATCGGCGAGGAGTTCGGCCCGTATCTGATCCGCGCGACGCTCGACGGCGTGGTGACCGGCCTGTTCCCGACCGTGCTGGAGGGCGCCGAGCTGCGCTCGCCCGATCATCCGTCGGTGCGCGTGCCGGCGGCGGCCGGCGCCGACTGGCGCGTGCCGCGCTCCGGCGGCTACGAGGGCATGGCGCTGCAGCCGCGCGGCGGCGTGGTCGGCGCGGCGCGAGAGGCGCTCGGCGCCGCGCCGACCGGCGCGATCCTCTGGGCGATGCTGGAGAAGCCGATTCTCGCCGGGAACGGCGAGGTCGAAGGCCAGTTCCTGCGCGTCATGGCGTTTGACGCCGAGGCGGGCGCATGGACGGGCGAGAGCTTCAAGTTCGCGCTCGGGGAAGGGGCGGTCGCCATCGGCGACTTCAACTTCATCGACGAGCGTCGCGCGCTGGTCATCGAGCGCGACAACGGCGAAGGCGACCCCAGCCTGAAATGCGCGGGCGAGCCCGGCCCGGACTGCTTCCCGCACCCCGCCGTGCACAAGCGCATCGTCCTGATCGACACCGGCGACGTCGACGCCGACGGCTTCGTCCGCCGCATCGGTCACATCGACCTGATGGACGTCGCCGATCCGAACGGCGTGAACCGCCTCGAGACCGTCGCCGCGCGCGACCTCTCCGGCAGGTTCACCTTCCCGTTCTTCACCATCGAGGACGTGATGCGCGTGGACGAGACGCACATCATGGTCGCCAACGACAACAACCTGCCGTTCTCGTCCGGCCGCCGCCTCGACGCGGCGGCCGATAACGAGTTCATCCTGCTCAGCGTGCCGGAATTGCTGGAAGCCAGGTGATCTCCGCGCGCGGCGCCGCCGCTTCGGGCGGCGCCTGCGTCGCAAAGGGCGCGAACCGGGGGCCGCGCGTGCGCCTGTCGTCAGTGCCGGCGCCGCCGGCCTTGCCGCGGGCGGGCGCGCGGCGGCCTTCGCCCGGATCGTTGTGGAAGCCCTCGAAGAGCAGCCCCATGACGACGAGGCCGGCGACGTTTCCAAGCAGCACCATCGGCCACGCCTTGTAGACCAGCGAGAGCCCGATCTCGACCGGTCGGAGCACGAAGAAGCTCGGCAGCACCGCGACGCTGGCGACGACGGCCGCGGCGGCCCAGCCGAACACGCCGACCTGCCGCAAACCGTATCGCTGCGACAGAACGGCCGCCATCCAGCCGACAAGCGCATAAGTCGCCACGCTCAGGATGCCGCCATAGACGGCCGGCCCGCCGATCTGGAGGCGCGCCGCGCCGCCGATGAGCGACGCGGCGAGCGCGCCCACCGGCCCGCCGAAGTAGCCAGCAAGAAAGATCGGCGCCGCACGCGTGTCGATCGTCGACCCGTAGGGACCGGGCACGGAGGTCTGCATGACGATGAAGGACAGCAACCCCAGCGCGGCCCCGAGAAACGCGCGCTCGGTGTAGCAGACGCGCTTGATTTCGCGTTGTCGCGTCACGAGAAACAGGAGAACCGAGCCGAGGCAGAGCAGCCCGAGATTGCTGAAAAAGTCCGTGAGGCCAATATACGACATATACGTGCTCCAGCATTCCAATATGCCGGCTTTCTCGCATGTTTAGCCAAAAAAACGGTAAATTGGCGCGGGTTCGGCGCAGAGACCTTAGTCGATCAGGAAGATGTGGAGCGCCACCGGGCCGTGCGCCCCGAGCTGCAGCGTCTGGCCGATGTCGGCCGAGCGGCTCGGCCCGGTCACCATGTTGAGCGTGCGCGGCTTCAGCCCGCGCTCGCGCCACGCCGCCCAGAAATCCTCGAAGCCCGCCTGCACGTCCGCCGTCTTCAGCGCGACGAAATGGGTCTCGCCGAGAAAGGTGAGCGTGACCGGGTTGTCGGGGCCCGAAGCCAGCGCGAGCGTGCCGGTCTCCGCCAGGCCGAACTCGGCGCGCGAAAGCGTCGCGGGCTCCTCGACCCGGCCGACGCCCTCGCTGCGGTCGAGCGCTCCCCAGTCGAGCGCGCGGAACATCGCGTCGCTACCCGTGCGCAGCGCCGCCGGCAGGTTGCGCGCGCGCAGTTCCGCCGCCATCGCCGCCGGCAGCGCCTCGACGCCGGCGATCCGGGTCACCGTGGCGTCGGCGACCCTGGCCTTCTCGATGAACTGCTCGATGCGCGCGTCGCCGTCGAGCGCGCCCTGACGCGGCCTGGGGCCGACCGGCCCGGCCGCAGCCCATGCCTCGATCGCGGCCGGATCGCCCGCGCCGTGGCGGCGCAGCCGCTGGAGGATCGCTTCCCGCGCGCTCATCGTCCGCCCCGCTTCGCCGCCCACTGCGCCATGAAGGTGCCGCCCTCCGGCGCCGGGAAATCCCGGTGCGCGGTCCAGCCGCCGGCCAGCGGCAGCGCCGCGAAGCCGCCCTTCGCCCGACCCAGTCGCCCCAGAACGGCCATCGCCGCCCGCGTCGCCGCCCGGTAGAGCCCCGGACGCGCCGCGAAGAACGCCCAGAGCCCGAGCCCGTAGCGCGCCGCGGAGGGCGTCAGCCGCTTCTCGAACTCCTTGGCGCGCCAGCTTCGCATCATGCGGGGCAGGGGGATGCGCATCGGGCACACCTCCTCGCAGCGGCCGCAGAAGGTGGAGGCGTTGGGAAGCTGCCCGCCTTCCTCGACGCCGATCAGCGACGGCGTCAGCACAGCGCCCATCGGTCCGGGATAGACCCAGCCATAGGCGTGCCCGCCGACCGCCTGATAGACCGGGCAGTGGTTCATGCAGGCGCCGCAGCGGATGCAGCGCAGCATCTCCTCGAACTCGGAGCCGACCATGTTGGAGCGGCCGTTGTCGAGCAGGATGACATGGTACTCCTCGGGCCCGTCGGGGTCTTCCGCACGACGGGGGCCGCTGGAGAAGGTCGTGTAGACGCTCATCTCCTGACCCGTCGCCGAGCGCGCCAGCACCCGCAGCACGGTGGCCGCGTCGTCGAGCGTGGGGACGATCTTCTCCAGCGTCGCCAGCACGATGTGAACGCGCGGCAGGGACTGCGAGAGGTCGCCGTTGCCCTCGTTGGTGACGATCACCGACTGGCCGGTCTCGGCGATCAGCATGTTGGCGCCGGTCACGCCGACCTCGGCCTCGAAGTATTTCTGCCGCAGGATGGTGCGCGCCTCCGCCAGCATCGAGGACAGCTCGGTGAGGTCGCGGTCGCGGGGCAGGTGGGTGTGCGTGTCGCGGAAGAGCTTGTCGATCTCAGGCACGGTCACATGCACCGCCGGGGCGATGATGTGGCTCGGCGTCTCGCCGCGCAGCTGGATGATGTATTCGCCGAGGTCGGTCTCGACCGGCGTGATCCCGTTCTCCGCGAGGAAGTCGTTGAGCCCGGTCTCCTCGGAGACCATCGTCTTGCCCTTGTTGACCTTCTTCGCGTTCACGCGGCGGCAGATCTCCAGCACCTTCCGGTTCGCCTCGTCCGGCGTCTCGCACCAGTGCACATGCCCGCCGGCCTCGCGCACCTTCTCCTCGTAGCGCTCCAGGTAGAGCGGCAGGTTCGCAAGGACGTGGTTCTTGACGTCGCGCGCCCGGTCTCTCAGCGCGTCGAACTCCGGCATCGCGTCGCGCGCCTTCGCGCGCTTGCCGACGAAGTTCGGCCCCGTCGACCGCATCGCGTGCTGGATGTTGGCGTCCGCCAGCGCGGCCTTGACGTTGGCCTTGAAGAAGCGGGACCTCGGCTCGTGCGCAGTCATGGCTTGCCCTCCCCGATGGCGGGCGTGTCCGTCATGCCCGCCAGCACTTCTACGACATGGCGCGCTTTCACCGGTTTTCCCGTGCGACTCAGTTTCCCGGCCATGTTCATCAGGCAGCCGAGGTCGCCCGCCAGCACGAGGTCGGCGCCCGCGCCCTCGATATGCGTCGCCTTGTCCTCGACCATCTTGTTGGAGATGTCGGGGTACTTCACGCAGAAGGTGCCGCCGAAGCCGCAGCAGACCTCGCTGTCCTTCATCTCCGAGAGCGTCAGCCCCTCCACGGTCGCCAGCAGGGCGCGCGGCTGCGCCTTCACGCCGAGCGCGCGCAGGCCGGAGCAGCTGTCGTGATAGGTGGCGGTGGCCGCGCAGGCGGCCTCGACGCGGCTGACGCCGAGCACGTCGGTCAGGAAGGAGACGATCTCATGGGTTCGCCCGGCCAGCGCCTCGGCGCGGGCGCGCCAGAGCGGTTCGTCCGCGAACATCGCCGGATAGTCCTTCACGATGGTCGCGGCGCAGGAGCCCGACGGCGCGACGACATGATCGTAGCCCTCGAAACTCTCGATCACCTGGCGTGCGATGCGTCGTGAGGTCTCGCGATCGCCGGAATTCCACGCGGGCTGGCCGCAGCAGGTCTGCGCCGCAGGGGCCTCGACCACACAGCCTGCGTCCTCAAGCAGCTTCACCGCGGCGAAGCCTACGGATGGGCGGAACATGTCCACGAGGCACGTCACGAACAGGGCCACGCGGCGGGGTTGAGGCGACATGGGCGCTCCCGAACTGGATCAGGCTCCAGCCGTAGCAATCCCGCACCTTGCCCGCAACGCGCTCGGGGGCGCCTCTGTCCAGTTTGGACCCCTTTTCCCGCGGGTCGCGACACAGCCGCGACGCGTCGACTTCAGGTGGTCCAGTCCAGACCGGTCCGGCTTCAGCCGCGCCGGGCCGACTTGCCGTTCTGGCTGGCGCGCTCCAGAAGCGCCCGGGCCAGCTCCCGCGGCGGGCCGCCGGCGCAAAACACCACGCCCTCGATCCGCTCTATCTCCGCATCGGATAGGTCCTCAAGCCGCTCGGCCTGTCGCCCGTCCCTCGCCATTGGTTCCGCCTCCATCGACGCTCTACGCACACTCTCACGACATTCTTCAGAATTCGTTTCAATCTGACGCGTTCTGAAGCAACTACCGAGAAAGGCTGAGCGTTCCAGCGATGGGCTGCGAGAAATAATCTTAGTGTATGGCGCGTAACCAGGCGCCCTGTGGCGTCGATGCAACGCTCGGCGCCTCACAATGCACGTGCTGGGGCAATAACCAGTTCTGGCGCCACCCAAGCGGGCGCCAACCGTCGGACTTCCGGGAAATTCTTGACCGACAGTGCCGCGCCGCATGCCGAGACCGGAGCGTCGCGCCTCAGGAAAGGCCGAGTCGCGCCGTGATCTCGGGCGCTTCCGCGACGGCTTCGGCAACGATGTCGGCGGCGCGCTCGATCTGCGCGAGCGTGTGCTCCGAGCTCACGAAGAAGCGAAGCCGCGCGCGACGCTCCGGCACCGCCGGGTGCAGGATCGGCGGGGCGGAGAGCCCCTTGTGCAGCGCCAGATGCGCGACGGCGGCGGCGGTGGGCGAGTCGCCCAGAACCACCGGCGTCACCGCGTGACCCTCGCTGAGACCGGTGTCGAGCCCGCGCGCCTGCAGCGCCGCGCGCAGCGCCAGCCCGTTCTCGCGAAGCTTCGCCACCCGCTCCGGCTCGCGCGCCATCACCTCCAGCGCAGCAAGCGCCGCCGCCGACAGCGGCGCGGAGAGCCCGACCGAGAAGACGAAGCCGGGCGCGCGCGCTTTCAGCAGCTGGATCAGCGCCGCCGAACCCGCGATGTAGCCGCCTGTCGAGGCGAGCGTCTTGGAGAGCGTGCCCATCCAGATCTCGACGGAGCGCGGATCGACGCCCTGCGCCTCCGCCAGCCCGCGGCCAGTGGGGCCCAGCACGCCGAGCGCGTGGGCCTCGTCGACCATCAGCCAGCAATCATGGGCGTTCTTGATGTCGATCAGCCGGGCGAGGTCCGGCGTGTCGCCGTCCATGCTGTAGAGGCCCTCGACCACGATGAGCACGCGGCCGAAGCGGCCCCGCTCGGTTTCGAGCAGGCGCTCGACCCAGTCGAGGTCGTTGTGCGGGAAGCTGCGCCGCGTCGCGCCGGAAAGCCGCGCCCCCTCCAGCGCCGAGTTGTGCGCGAGCTCGTCGCAGAGGACCAGGTCCTCCTTGCCCATGAGGCTGCCGATGGTCGTCACGTTGGTGGCGTGGCCGGAGACCATGGCGACGGCGTCCTCGGCGTCATAGAGCGCCGCCAGGGCGCGCTCCAGCGCGGCGTGGAACGGGCGCTCGCCGCCCACCACACGCGAGGCCGAGCAGGAGACGCCGTAGCGCTCGATCGCCGCCTTCGCCGCTTCGAGCACCGCCTCGGTCTGGTTCAGGCCGAGATAGTCGTAGCTGCTGAAGTTGATCCGGTCGGCGCCCTCGATCCGCGCGGTCGCGGCGCCGCGGCCTTCGCAGACCCGGAAGAACGGCGAGTCGACGCCCATGATGTGCGCGGCGGCTGCGGTGAACTGGAGCTCCTTCGCCGCGGGCAGCGAGGAGAAGTCGAAGGCGCGCGGCGGCGTCATGCGCGTCCCGCCCGCCTCCCGCCCGGCCTGGCCGTCGCCGCGCGCGTCGTCGCGCCCCCCGGCGGGCGCCGCGCC
>CAYGUQ010000159.1:0-8576 GCA_964352995.1 uncultured Rhodobacterales bacterium | reverse complement strand
CGGGCGGCGTCGGAGATCATCCGCCCCCAGGTCGGCTGGTCGGGCGTCGCGCCGAGGCCGAGGAAGCTCACCACCGACTCGGTGACGATGCAGCGCGGCAGCACGATGGCCGCCTGCGTGACCATCGCCCCCGCGATGTTCGGCGCGACATGGCGGACGAGGACGTAGAGCCGACCGTAGCCGAAGCTCCGCGCCGCCGCGACGTAGTCCTGCTGCACCTCGCGCATCCATGCGGCGCGGGCGACATAGGCGACCAGCGGCGCGAAGGTCAGGCCGACCGCGGCTGCGACGGCGAGCGCGCCCGAGCCCATCGCCACGATCAGCAGCAGCACCATCAGCATGCCGGGCAGCACACGGATCAGGTCGATGGCGCCATAGACGAGCAGCGGCGCCGGGCCGCCGAGCGCCAGCGCGCCGAGGCCTACCCCCGCGCCGGCCAGGAAGGCGAAGGCGGCGCCGCCGATCCCGACGAGGAGCGTCGTCCGCGCCCCGGCGACGAGCCGCGCCAGCACGTCGCGGCCGAGACTGTCCGTCCCGAGCCAGTGCGCGGCGGAGGGCGGCGCGTTCAGGGCGAGAAGGTCCTGACGAAGCGGGTCGTGCGCCAGCAGCGACGGCCCCGCGAGCGCCATGAGCGCGATCGCCGCGACGACGACCGCGCCCGCAAGGGCCGCCCGGTCGCCGGCGGCCCAGAAGCCGCCGGCGCGCGTGGGAACAGGGATGCTCCCCGGAAGGCTCACTGACCGGGCGCCAGCCAGACCTCGGCGAGACCGCCGCTCGCCCAGTTCGGCGACCAGGTGTAGCCCGGCTCCCAGCCGCGCACGGAGGCGCGGTTGGCCACGAGGCTCTGCGAGTGGCCGAGGACGACGGTGTAGTAGTTGTCCATCGCCAGCTTCCAGGCGTCGAGGTAGTGGGCTCGGCGCTTCTGGAGGTCGGGCTCCTGCACGGCGGCCTTGACGAGCCGGTCGTATTCCGCGTCCTGCACGCCGCCCCAGAGCACGGGGTTCGGACCGTCGCTCATCATGCGGACGTAGCGCATGAAGATGTCGGCGCGCGGGCCGCTGCTCATCGGCGCCACGTCCCAGTCGTACTGGCCGAGCCGCTGCTGGGCGCCGAGATCGTCGAGCGCGGTGTGCTCCACCTCGAAGCCGAGCTCGCGGATCATCTGCACGACCACCTGGCTGTAGGCGTTCTGCCAGGAGACGACCTGCACCGTCGTCTCGGCCGGGTCGACGCCCGCCTCGGCGAGCAGGGCGCGAGCGCGGTCCAGATCCGCATCGATCAGCTCGTCGGCGGCGGCGAGGGCGTCGTCATGATAGACGTTGCCGGGGATGACCATCTGGTTCGTGACGATCCCGTCCTCGCCGGCGACGAAGCGCATGAAAGCGCGCTTGTCGACGGCGTGCATGATCGCTTCGCGCACGCGGACGTCGTCGAAGGGCGGGCGCGGACTGCGGTTGTTGAAGGAGACGAAGTACCAGCTCGTGTCCTTCAGCGACTTCACCTCGATGTTCGGGTCGGCCTCGATCTCCGGCAGCGCGTCGCGGCCGATGCTGGCGATGTCGAGGTCGCCGGAGCGGAGCGCGAGCGCCTTGTCGAGGTCCTCGCGCAGGTTGAACTCGACCGCCTCGACGAAGGGACGGCCCTCGCGCCAGTAGGCGTCATGGGCGGGGGCCAGCAGGCGCACGCCGGGCGCCCACTCGCCGAAGCGGAAGGGGCCGGTGCCGATCGGCTGGGAGATCTGGTCGTCCCAGCCGGGCGAGTTTGGCGACAGGATCCAGAGCTCGGAGAGGAGGTTGAGGAACGGCGCGTAGGGTTCGGACATGCGGACGACGAACGTGCGCGCATCCACGGCCTCGAAGCCGTCCACCAGCTTCATCGCGCTCGCGAGCCAGCCGCCGGTCACGTTCTGCTGGACGCGGAGGAAGTTCGCCGCCACGTCCGCGGCCGTCAGCACGGCGCCGTCATGGAAGCGCACGCCGTCGCGCAGCGTGAAGGTGTAGGTGCGGCCGTCGGGCGAGACCCCGAAGCTTTCGGCGAGGAAGGGTTCGACGCCGCCGTCCGGGCCGATGCTGGTCAGCGCCTCGGCGTAGGCCTGGACGACGCCGATCGAGCCGGTGTGGCGATGGGCGTCGGCGGTGTCGAGGCCGAGCGTGGCGTAGCGGAGCACGCCGCCGCGCACGGGCGTCTCCTGCGCCGCGGCGGGCAGGCCGAAGCCGGAGAGCGCGGCCGCCGCAACGGCCGTCGCGGCGCCGAGCAGGCGCCGGCGCAACCGGTCGAGGGATCGGGTCTGCATGATCTCGTCTCCTGTCGGTTCATCTTCTGGCGTCAGGCGTCCTGCAGGGGAGCGCCGTCCATCCCGCCCGCCGGGAGGCCGAGGTGGCGCATGGCGGTGGGGGCGAGGTCGATCGCGCTGGAGGCGCGGCCGGGGCGCGGCCCGGGCGCGAAGCCCCGGCCGCGGATCGCGAGGAAGGGCGATTGCGCCCCGAGGCCGAGGCCGCCGTGCTGGCCGAAGCCCATCCGGTCCGGCTTGCCTCCGAGCGGCGCGCAGACGAGCGTCCGCCCCGGCGCCCCGTGCTCGTTCGAGCCCTCGTCGCCGGCCATCGAGATCGCGAATGCGAGGCATTGCGCGGGCCGGTGGCCGACGTCGCCGAGCGCGTCGCGGCCGAAGAGCCGGCCGACCCAGGGCTGTTCCGCGAGGAAGGCGCCGAGCGCCGGGATGCGGTCCTCCGCCTCCGGCGCGACGTAGACGAGCGCGGCCGAGCCGTTCGGCGCCACGACGACCTCGCGGCTTGCCGGCCCGTCCTTGAGCCCCGCCGCGATCAGCGCCGCCGTCACGTCGACCGCGCCGGTCACGGTGTCGTGGCCGTGGTCGGAGCCGATCATCAGCAGGATGTCGTCCCCCGTCTGCGACGCCGCAGCCGCGGCTTCGAGGACGCGGGCGACGTTGCGGTCAGCCTCGGCGAGCGCCGCGCGCTGCGCCGCGCCGCCGAGGGCGAAGTTGTGCTGAACGTGGTCTGGCTCGCCGCACCAGAGAACGCCGAGCGCGGGACGGCGGCCGAGCACGACTTCGTCGCAGAAGCGCGCCGCCATCGCCGCATCCCCAGTCGCATCGAGCGTGACCGCAAGCGCCTCCGGCGCTGCAAGCGGCTGTCGGCCGGGGCCGTAGGAGCCGGCTCGGTGGTAGACCCGCCCGTGGCCGTCGGGATCCTGCGCATAGGCCGCGCCGGGCGAGACGTTGGAGAACACCTCGCAGCCGCCAGCGGCGGCGACCCGCTCGGCCCAGGTCGGCGCGTCCATCGCCCGTCCGGTGACGGCGCGGCGGTGCTCGAAGAAGCCCGGCGGGCCGACGTCGTGGACCGCGAGCCCGCCCGCCTCCATCAGCGCCAGCGCGTTGCCCTGCACGCCGTGGCCGGCCGGCGTCCGTCCGGTCGCGACGCAGGAGGAGACGACCCGTGTGCACGACGGGAAGACGCTGCGGTGCTCCGGAAAGGTCGCAGCCTCGCCGAGGAAGCCGCCCAGGGCGGGCATCAATTCCGCCGTCGCGTCGTCGCGGCGGAGGCCGTCGAGGATCAGCAGGACTACGCGGGCGGTCATGCGGCGACTCCGTTCAGGGCGACGTCGAAGAGGTCCCAGTTGCGCAGGCCCCCGGCTTCGGCCCGCGCATGGACCTCGGGCGTGACGGGCGCCGAGACGACGAACGGCACGGCCTGCTCCGACAGCCCGCCATGCGAGCGCAGGCGGGCGCCGGCGAGCCCGGCGAGGTCGTGCTCGTCGCGGCGCGCCCCGATCACCGCGTCGGCGCGTGCGATCGCGACGAAGTCGCCCTCGCGGTCGGCGGGCAGGTCGAAGCGGCGCGCGGCCTCCGCGCCGGTCATCGCCTCCGCCACCAGCGGCTCGGCGCGGACGGCGGCGAGCACCGCGTCGGGCGGCGCTTCGCCGAATACGTAGCCGCGGACGAATCCGCCAAGCGCGCCATGGTGGCGGGTGAACGGGTCGGCGATCGGGCAGATCACCCGGACGGCGCCGGGGCCGAACCGCGCCGCAAGACGATCCTCAAGATAGACGGCGTTGGGCGCGCCGTCCGGGCCCGCCTTGTCGCTCATGCCATGGTCGGCGGTCACGGCGACGACCGCGCCTGCGCCGGCGAAGTCGGCGAGCCGGGCGTCGAAGGCGCGCAGGAAGGCGTCCGCCTCCGGCGCGCCGGGGGCGTAGGCGTGCTGCACGTAATCCGACAGCGAGAGATAGAGGAGCCGTGCGCGGCCCGCCCGCAGGAGCGCGAGCCCGGCGTCGAGCACGAACAGCGAGAGATCGGCCGAGTAGGGGTCGGGCGTCGGTCTGCCGACAAGCGTCTCGACGTCCGCGATCCCGTTCCCTGCGAGCGTCGCGTCGGCGGCGCGCTCGGCCGAGAAGCAGATCCCTTCGAGCCCCGCGCCGAGCGCCCGGCGCAGCTTGTCTTTCGCCGTGACGACTGCGGCGGCGACGCCCGCGCGCGCGAGCGCGGCGGGAATCGTCTCGGCGCGCAGAAAGCGCTCGTCGAGCATGACCGTCTCGACCCGCGTGTGGCGGTCCAGGAAGTAGTTGCCCGAGACGCCGTGGACGGAAGGCGGCGACCCGGTCACGAGGGAGAGGTTGTTGGGGTTCGTAAAGGTCGGCATCGCTGCGGCGACCTCGGCCGTAAAGCCCTCAGCCGCGAATCGCGCGAGCGTGGGAAGCGCGCCCGAGTCGACGCCCTGCTCGACATAGGCGGGATCGAGGCCGTCCGCGCAGATCAGGACAGTCGGCCGGGCAGGGGCCCGATAGCGCCGCCCGTTCACCATGACCCTTGGCCATTCATGCATTTCCTGCAAGTTCCTAAGTCCCCGCCTTGGAAGTTTCATCTATTGTCGCGTCAAGTTTCAGGCGTGACAAAACGATGACGGAACCTGTCACAATACTGTTGCGACTCGATCAGCAACCGCAGTCGCCATTGTTCGTAGCGGCGGGAGTAATAGAATGCAAAATGACTTTTATTATTTGATCTGTGAGTTAAGTTCACAGTCATGCGCCACAAGCTGCCGCCACTCCGCGCCCTCGTCGCGTTCGAGACAGCCGCCCGGCTGGGCGGCGCCAGCGCCGCCGCGCGCGAGCTGGGCGTCACCCATGGCGCGGTGAGCAAGCAGCTTGCGTTGCTAGAGGACTGGTGCGGGAGGCCGTTGTTCCGGCGGGTGGACGGCCGGCTCCATCCGACTGACGCGGCGCGGCGCTCTGCGGAGGCTCTCGGCGCGCTGTTCGAGGCGATCGCCGAGGAAGGCGAGGCGCTGCGGGAGCGGCCGCCGCGCGGGCTGAAGGTCGTGGCGCATGCGACCTTCGCGCTTCGCTGGCTCGTCCCGCGCCTGCCGCGCTGGCGCGCCGGCCCCGCGCGCGAGCCGCTCCGCCTCCAGACGATGCACACAGCCGACGACTGGCTGGCTCTCGCGGGCGACGTCGTGGTCCGGCGCAACGGCGTTCCGCCACGCGGCTGGAGCGGCGAGGTGGTGCTGCGCGAGGCGCTGGCGCTGGCGGCCGCGCCAGGTCTCGCGCGCCGCGCAAGGGCGCGGGGCGCCGCCGGCCTGCGCGACGAGGAACTCATCGAGAGCGAGACGCGGCCGGGTGAGCTCGACGCCTGGCTCGCTGCCGCCGGGATCGCCCGCGACGACCTCGCGCCCGCGACCCAGTTCGGACACTTTTATCTGGCGCTCGAAGCCGCGATCAGCGGCCTCGGCTTCGTGGCGGCTCCCCTGCCTGTGATCGGCGCCGATCTTGCGGCGGGTCGGCTGGCCCTGCCCTGGCCCGAGGTGACCGTGCCCGGCGGGGTCTATGTGGCGGCCATGCGGCCCGACGGCGAGCGGTCCACCGAGGCCGCCGGCTTCATCCGCTGGCTGCGGAATGAGGCCGGCCTCGCCGCGCAGGACGGCGACGCGCGCTTTCCGGATGCTCGGGCCGGCGACGGCGTCACGTCCAGGGCAGAGGCGTGAAAGGCGCTTTCCAGTCCCGCTTTGAAAGCATCGTGTTCCCGACTGCCCAAGCCATTGCTTCCGCGACGACCGCCGGTCGCGCGGGCGGCGGGGACGTGATCAACGTCGGCGGTCGGCTCGCCAGAGCCGCCACGGGTTAGCGCCCTTGCAGCCGCCGGTCGCAAGGTGAGATCCGGACCTCCGGATCGGCCATTCGACCCTTTCCTACGGCGCTCGACGCCGCTCTCACCGCGCGAGAACGAGGGACGCCGAGACGGGAACGTGGGCGCGATGGCGTCGAACCCGGCGACCCCGCGCAACGCCTCGGCGCCCGGTCCAGAACCCAGCGCCAGCACGTCGACGAGGATCGGCGTCGCCGTGGCGACGGCGGCGCTGTCGGGTCCGAGCCCCTCGACGGCGAGCGACGCCTCGGTGTCGAGACGCGCCGTCGGCCTCGATGAGCAGGGGTGCGACCGTCTCCTTCGATCCGCCGACCGGGATCGCCTCGAGCGCGCCAAGATCGACGCGCGCCGAGACGAGGGCGAATGGATGGGTTGCAAGATCGAACAGCATCGTGCGCATGCGCTCGTCCCGGATGTCGATCCCCGTGTCGATCGAACCGACGCCTTTGGCCGCCATCGCCAAGTCGTTGTCGCCGACATGGCCGGACATGTCCGTGAAGCGGCGCGTCTCCTCGATGTCGCCGTTCTTGACCGACACGACGCTGGGCGACGACGCGGCGCGGTCGAGGTCCTATCCCAGCGTGGCGGCCGGCCAGAGCGCGAGCGGCGGAAGGCAGGCTCGCCGATGGATCGTGACGAACCTCGCTCTCTCAGCGGTCAAGAATGTCGAGGGACCCGACCCACAGATAGACGGTTCCCGCAACGTTGCGGTCAACCTCGGCGCGCAGCCGCACGTCGGTCTCGGCGCTGACGGGACGACCGGCCCAGACGCGCTCCTCGATCTCGACGCGCATCTCGCCGGTGGCGTCGCGGAACAGGTAGTAGTCCTCGCGCAGGTGCGAGACGATGCGCCCGGTGACGGCGACGTAGCTCCCCGGCGGCGCGACGAGGGCCGCCTCCACCGTCGACGCCGCGCCCTGCGCGGAGGGGCCGGTGAACTGGGCGGCGGCGGGCGCTGCCGCCAGCGAGGCGGCGAGGATCAGGGCTCGGATCGACATGGGGCTGAGGTCTCCTCGGTCTGTCGCTTTTGGACGAGTGGCGCGAGCGTGTCGCATGCGTCCCGATCAACCGCCATGACCGTGACCGGCGCCTTGGCCATGGTGGTCGTGTCCGGCGTCGCCGGGCTTGCGCTCCTCGACCCAGAACTCCACCGGGACGACGCCCTGGTCGAACTCCAGTTCGGCCTCGACCTTGTCGCCGACCTTCAGTGGCGCGGGCAGGCCCATGAACATGACGTGCAGGCCGCCCGGCGCGAAGCTGACGGTCTCGCCCGGCGCGATCTCGATGCGCGTCTGCTCGATCATTCGGGCGACGCCCTGCGCATCGACCTCGGTCGTGTGGAGCCCGACCTTCGCGGCGGCGGCGGCGCGCGCGCCGATCAGCGCGACGGGTTCGGCGCCTTCGTTGACCAGCGTCATGTAGCCTGCGCCGACGACGCCGGTGCTGGGATGGCTGAAGGGGTGGTCGATGCGCAGGCCGCCGAGCCGGAACTCGTGCGAAAGCGCCATCGGCGCGGCGGCGATCAGCGCGGCGGTCAGCAGGGATCGGATCATGAGGGGTGGTCCTTTCTGTCGAGGAGTGCCGGCAGGCGTCGCGCGACGGGATGGTCCGCCGGCCACGGATCGGCGAAGGCCGGGTCGAAGAGGAAAGCCCGGTCGGTCGGGCTCTCAAGGAAGGCGATCAGATCGGCGATCTCGGCTCCCGTAGCGTCGAAGCCGATCAGCAGCGAGTCCTCCCACGGCTTGTCGTGACCGCGCCCCACGCGGGGGCCGTCCGCGATGGCCCGGCCGCCGGCGGCGTAGTGGCGGATCGCGTCCCGCAGCGTCGCGACCGAGCCGTCGAGCATGTAGGGCGCGACGGCGGCGACGTTTCGCAGGGAGGGCGTGCGGAACCGCCCCATGTCCGCGGACTGGAAGCTGTGGTCCCAGAGGCCCGCGCCGCCCGGCGGATAGGCGCCGCCCGGGACACGCTTGTATCGTCCGATGCCGTGGAAGGCGCTCTCGGGACAGGCGCTGCGCGCGGTGACGAGGTTGTCCGAGAAGGCGAAGCCGCCGTCGCAGTGGCGGTCGCGCAGGGGAAGGGCGCTCCGCCCAGCGCGCCGGCGAAGCGGATCGCGACCGGCTGGTCGGCGAAGGCGGGGGCCGCGGTTGCGACGAGAAGGGCCGCGCCAAGGGCGGCGGTTCGGGTGGTCATGGGATAGCACTCACTCGACGGATCTTGCGCGCGGTCGGACCGAACGCGGGCGACGCGGCCTGCGGGGCGCACTGGCGATCAGGCGAGAGAGGGGGGCGGCGCGCGGGCCGCAGCGGGCCGCCACGGCGCGGCCTTCCGGAGCGGCGGCCCTTGCGCCGGCCGCTCGGCCTCGACGCGCGGCGAAGGCGGTCAGGGCGGCCGCGACGGCGCCCAGCAGGGTGGTCCGGAG